>JAZRAJ010000088.1:0-5556 GCA_045634485.1 Eubacteriales bacterium
AAAAGTTCACGAGCAAAGAATCTCTCGTTTCAGCTATTGAAAATTACATAAACTTTTACAACACTCGTCGCTACCAAAAACGTCTGAATTGTATGACACCGTGTGAGTATTATTTCGCCACCGCCGCGTGACGAAAAAATCTCCCTGCTGCGCAGCAGGGGGATTAGAAAGAATCTTATTTAATTTACAAATTCTTTTTGTTTTTTAGTCTGTCTACTTGACAGGGGGCACATTATAAGCCTTATATTCTTGCTCTTATTTTTTATTCAAATCTGCAAACATTTAAATTATCCAATAAATTTGCCATTTTTATCTCTGCCCGTCGCATTGGTATAGCTTTCAAAGCTGCAAAAATCCTCGCCGCCAAATCGAACAAAGAGCTCTCCGCTGGGTATATATATATTTTCATCTATAAAAAACTGCTCTTCTGCCTCCTTGGAAATAATAGAATATATTGCCGCACCAACAGGAGAATCCTCAAAGGAATTCCCCTTGATTTCAACGTATCCGCCATCCGACCGACTATCCATTCGCCACAAAAAGATATGGTGTCCCATAGGTAATGGCCAAATTTCCGAGCGTCGTGGCAAATCCTCGCCAAGCATAGCAAATCCGCAGCCCGCATTTTTGCATTTATTTTTGACAAAATATAGTCCCGTCGAAACTATGTCACGAAGCTCAAGTGCCGCCATTCCGTAAGTATCAAAGCTATTACCTCGGCAAATAAACTTCTTTGCGGGATAAAGCTCTCTGCCCTCGCCCTGATGGGTAATGCAGGAATCATAGACGTTTTTGAATATGCAATCCTCAATAAGCACATTCTCACCATAATTCCAAAATTCAACGCCGTTTCCAAAGCGTATACGCAAATCACTATTCCAAGCGCATCCGCCGATGTTTTCAAATCGACATCTGCGAATTGTTACGTTTTTACCCGCCCCCGCAAGTGCGTGAACGCCGCTATTCATAAAGCAAATATCCTCAATTACGATATTACTTTTTAGCACGCCCAAAACACGATTGGCATATGATACACACTCTATACTCTTATAATATTTTGCGGGATGTATAGTTGAATAGAAAAGTAGCCTTTGACTTGAATACTGTCTTTTTCGTTGCTCTCCATCGGCAAATCTGCTATCAAAAAAATCGCCCTGCTCACAAAGCTCATTTTCTTCCCATCTAAGTGTTGCAGAGCACTTACCGTCAAGAATAAAATTACCAACATCGCCATTTATATCTACAACGCACTCCCAAACATTTTGCTTTTCGGTAAACCTCCAAGCACTCTCGTAGCAAAGCTCTGTTGATGCGTAGAATATCGGCTCTGCTCCCTCACCGTAAGCGCCATAATATATCGGATTTTCATCGTTGCCCGATACAATATTTAACACTCCACGAAAAGAGGTGTCTCGGCGAAAAAGCACACTATCTCCCGCCTTTAAGGAAATTGCATCCTGCGTTTTAAATGCATTTTCGGGAGAGAGTCCACTCATCTCATCGCTTCCACATTTAAAATCCACATAATAAGTCGCCATAATGCGCTCCAATGATAAGCGATTTTACTCGCCGTCCTCTTCCTTTACAAATTCAGACTCTACCTCGCGAAGAAGCTCTCTAATTTTAAGGTGCTGGGGACATATAGCCTCACATTTACCGCACTTAATGCAATCGCTCGGCTTTACGCTTTTACTGTGAATACTGTAATAATAGCTTGAATTCCAATTATTAAATCTCTTTTTATCATTAAGACAAGCAAAGAAATTCGGTATCGGTATCTGCTTAGGGCATACCTCCATACAGTAACGGCACTCGGTACACGGAATAAGCTTTTGAGAATTGAATATATCGCGAACTCTCCAAACCGCCTCAAATTCTTCATCGTTAAGAGGCTTAAAGCTTTCCATATAGCTCAAATTATCGCGCATCATATCCATATTACCCATACCCGAAAGCACCATAAATACACCTTCAAAGCTTGCGGCAAAGCGGATTGCGTAGCTTGCGTTTGAGCCACCGTTAAGCGATGCAAGAACGGCATTTGCCTCCTCGGGAAGATTTACAAGGCTTCCTCCCTTTACGGGCTCCATTATGATAATAGGCTTATTGAATTTTCGGCAAACCTCGTAGACCTTGCGTCCTTGAACCGATGCATCATCGTAGTCAACGTAGTTAAACTGTATCTGCACTACCTCGATTTGAGGATACTCGGTAAGTATCTCCTCAAGCACCTCTGCCTTATCGTGAAAGGAAATTCCGAAGTGCTTTATCTTGCCCTCTGCCAAAAGCTCGAGAGCGGTTTCGTAGGCGTTGCATTTTTTGTATCTCTCAAAAAGTCTTTTATCCTGCGCGTGCATAAGATAAAAATCAAAATAATCAACTCCGCAAATTTCAAGCTGCTTTTCAAAATAAGGGCGTATCTCCTCCTGCGTTTTAAAATAGCTTGAGGAAAGCTTGTTAGTAAGCACGTACGCATCACGCGGATAGCGTGAGGTTAGACATTCACGAACCGCTACCTCGCTAAGACCGTTGTGATAGCCGTGAGCGGTGTCAAAATAATTAAATCCACGTTCAATAAAAAAGTCAACCATCTCGCAAAGCTCGGCGTTGTTTATTGCACCGTCCTTCATCGGCAATCTCATAAGACCAAAGCCGAAATTCTTTTTTACCTCGTTAAAAGCTGACATAAATACTCCTTTTGTTTTTAATTTTTAATAAAAATCAAAAATAATATTGATATTTTTATTAAATTATACTATACTAATAGCACAATGTCAATAAAAATGAAATTATATTTTAAAAAGACCCCTTTTAAAAACAAACAGAAAGGAATACAAAATGTGAAAATCGCTTTTTTCGACGCAAAATCCTACGACAAGCCCGCATTTGAGCATTTTGCAAATCTTAACGGCATAACATTTAAATACTTTGAAACCAAGCTTAACGAGGACACCGCTATGCTTGCGCAGGGATTTGACGGTGTTTGTGTGTTTGTAAACGACACCGTAAATGCCACCGTAATAGATATTTTATGCTCTATGGGAATAAAGATTATTGCGCTTCGATGCGCGGGATTTAACAACGTTGATATAAAGCACGCATCAAACAAAATATGCGTTGTGCGTGTGCCCGAATATTCGCCCTATGCCGTAGCCGAGCATACCATTGCCCTTTTGCTTACCTCGGTTCGCAGAACGCACAAGGCGTATATTCGCTCCAAGGATTTTAATTTCAGTCTTTCGGGATTTACAGGCTTTGACCTTCACGGCAAAACGGTGGGCGTTATAGGAACGGGACGTATAGGAAAGGTATTTATAGATATATGCAAGGGCTTTGGAATGAAAATTCTTGCTTATGACAAATATCCGTCATATGAGATTTGCGACTCAAGCGTAAGCTACGTAACGCTTGATGAATTATTTGGCAACAGTGATATTATTTCTCTGCACTGCCCCTTGACCTCCGAAACCTATCATATAATTGACAAAGATGCCATTAAAAAATGCAAGAGCGGATTTGTTCTTATAAACACCTCACGAGGAGCGCTTGTTGACTCTGACGCTCTGCTTGACGGAATAAAATCTCGCAAGGTAGGCGCAGCGTGCCTTGACGTTTACGAGGAAGAATCCGATGTGTTTTTTGAGGACAATTCGGGACATATAATGGAAGACGATACTCTTGCGCGGCTTATAACCATGCCAAACGTAATAGTTACCTCTCATCAAGCCTTTTTAACAGAGGAGGCGCTTTCAAATATTGCCGAGGTAACCGTTAAAAACATCATTGATTTTTCTCGATTTGGAAAATGTGAAAACAAGGTTTGTTATGATATTTAATATCATTTACAATACACCGACATTAATAGACAAAGGAAGGAGTTAATTATGAAGTACGTATGTGAGATATGCGGTTGGGAATATGACGAGGCAGAGGGCTGTCCCGAAAAAGACATTGCACCCGGCACAAAATTTGAGGATATCCCCGATGATTTTGAATGCTTGCTCTGCGGAGTTGATAAGTCCAACTTTGTTGAGGCATAAAATCAAATAAAAAATACCGCGATATTACCGTTTTTAAAACGATAGCATCGCGGTGTTTTTATCGCAATCATTACTTTAAAAAAGGAACCGTAAATTGCTCCTGCTTCAATCCAAAATACGCCCAATCTATAAATACGGGCTCAAAGGTTAAGCAAAAGCGTTCGTTTTTATTGTAATAATCAAAAAGCATTTTTCTGTTTGTCGAAACGAAATCCCACAAAAATGTTTCCGAGGTTATTTTTATATAGTTATCGGTTTTAAAGGACATATTTACCATAACAGAGCCACCGAAAATATCAAGCTTTACGCTTATCTTTCTGTCAAGCGCTTCGTTTTTTGCAAGCATCATAAACGTTAAGCAAAATGCGGTAAAAATAGCAAAATTACTTCTAATCGTCACTCCGTCCTCATCATCGTTAACCGTGATTTCCTCTATCGGCACGCCTAAAAATCTTGACAGGGCTATTACCTGCTCGTAATATCCGTCTATAACCTCATTATCGTCAAAGGAGAGGCTAAAACGGTCAAGATACATAAAGATTTGCTCTATATCCGTGCAAAGCTCAGAAAACAGATTTCTAAATTCATCAAACCTTTTGCTTACTCTTGCAGGAAAAATCGATATGCTTTTTGAAAAAACGAAAAGCTCCTCCCTATCCCTTGCCAATCGCAAAAATATTCTTGGGTCGATATTTATTTTTAGAAATAAGCAGGTCGTTATCGTTGGAAACATCGACGGAATTATAACGTAAATATCGTTTTGTGCGTCTATTACAAAGGGCCTTTGATTATAGTTGCTCGCATAGTCCTCGATTTCACTCAGCTGCTCCTCGCTAAAGCTTGAAAGCGATATCGGGTTTGCCTTTGGGGCGTTTAGGGAGCATATGACCTTCACAGGATAAAACGTAACTATCGCCGCCGAAAAGCATAACCTTTTAGCCATTACCTCTTGCTCGGAATATATGCTACTGTACCGAGTGATTTTCATAATGGCCTCCTTTCGATTTTTAACTGTAGTTATATTCAAGGGTTTCTTCGATTGTATCCGAAACACCGGTTGTTCCGTGCATTTCAAGAAGGAATACTGCTCTGTACGTGCCCGTACCGTCAGCGGGAAAATAATTATAAAATTGACCGTCAACATCATATGAATATTCTATCCACTTGTTATCGGTCATTCCTATATCAACGTCCCTCCAGAATAATCCTAAAAATTTCTTTTGGATTTTTACTGTTAACTTTGCTTGGACGAAAACATCTGTTTTAGCATAATAGGTTACTAAAACATGAGCTTCGCCTGGTTCCAGTATGGCAAATGTAAAATCACAACGATTACAATTAGTAAAACGTGGAGAAATACCATTCTCATCAGATGCAGATATCGTGAATCCACTCATCACGGTTACAACAAGCATAGATAAAATTAAAAACAATGTCAATATTCTTTTTTTCATAAAATCCTCTTTTTATTATATTTTTACTTTTCATACTATAATACCCCCAAAAAACAGTATTT
>JAZRAJ010000089.1:0-10125 GCA_045634485.1 Eubacteriales bacterium
TTGAAATTTTTTCAAAAAATATTTGAATTATTGACATTAACGGCAAATGATGATATAATAAATATATATTATTTATAAAAAGGAAGAAAACTATGAAAATAACTAACTCTGTAAAATACATTGGCGTTAACGATCACAGTATCGATCTTTTTGAAGGTCAGTACGTTGTTCCAAATGGAATGGCATATAATTCCTACGTTATTCTTGATAAGAAAACTGCGGTAATCGACACGGTTGACGCACGCTTTACGCACGAATGGCTCGATAACATCGATAGAGAGCTTGGAGGAAAGGCTCCCGATTATCTTATCGTTCAGCATATGGAGCCCGACCACTCTGCAAACATCGATCGCTTTATGAAAAACTATCCCACAACGCAAATAGTTTCCTCTAAAAAAGCCTTTGTTATGATGAATAACTTTTTCGGCACCGACTACGCCGATAGAGCTATTGAGGTAGGCGAGGGAAGCACGCTTTCGCTTGGCGAGCATACTCTTACCTTCGTAACCGCTCCAATGGTGCATTGGCCTGAGGTTATCGTTACCTATGACTCGTGTGAAAAAATACTTTTCTCCGCCGACGGATTTGGAAAATTCGGTGCGCTTGACGTTGAGGAGGAATGGGCTTGCGAGGCAAGAAGATACTATTTCGGCATCGTAGGAAAGTACGGTGCGCAGGTTCAATCGCTTTTAAAGAAGGCGGCAGGACTTGACATTGAAATTATTTGCCCCCTACACGGTCCGATTCTCAATGAAAATCTTGGTTATTATCTTGATTTGTATAACACATGGTCCTCCTATCGCCCCGAGAGCGAGGGAATTATGATAGCTTATACCTCGGTTTATGGTAATACCAAAAAGGCTGTTGAGCTTCTTGCGCAAAAGCTTAAGGAAAAGCGTTGCCCCAAGGTAGTGGTTTGTGACCTTGCAAGAGAGGATATGGCAGAGGCGGTTGAGGACGCGTTCCGCTATGGAAAGCTTGTTCTTGCTACAACCACATATAACGCCGATATCTTTCCGTTTATGCGCACCTTTATCTCTGCATTGACCGAGAGAAGCTACCAAAACAGAACGATAGGCTTTATTGAAAACGGTAGTTGGGCGCCCCTTGCCACAAAGGTTATGAAGGGTATGCTTGCCGAGTGCAAGAATATAACCTACACCGAGGCGGGCGTTAGAATAATGTCTGCTATGAACGCAACCAATAAGGAAGAAATCGAAGCGCTTGCAGAGGAGCTTTGCCAGGAATATATTGCGCACGACTCCGAGCTTGCAAACAAAAACGATCTTTCCGCACTCTTTAAAATTGGTTATGGACTCTACGTCGTTACATCAAATGACGGTAAGCGTGACAACGGCATCGTGGTTAACTCTATATCTCAGCTCACAAGCACTCCTAATAAGGTAGGCGTTACTATAAATAAGGATAGTTATTCACATCATATCATTAAGCAATCGGGTAAAATGAACGTCAACTGCCTATCGGTTGATACACCGTTTGATGTATTTGAAAACTTTGGCTTTAAGAGCGGACGAAACGCCGATAAATTTGAGGGTGTAACGCCACTTAGAAGCGATAACGGACTCGTATTCCTTGATAAATATATAAATTCGTTCATTTCGCTTAAGGTTGAGCAATACGTAGACCTCGGCACGCACGGAATGTTTATTTGCTCTGTAACCGAGGCTCGCGTTATTTCCGATAAGGAAACGATGACCTATAGCTATTATCTTGAAAACGTTAAGCCTAAGCCACAAACGGAAGGGAAGAAGGGCTACGTTTGCAAAATCTGCGGTTGGGTATACGAAGGAGATAAATTGCCCGACGATATAATTTGCCCGATATGTAAGCATCCCGCCTCTGATTTTGAGGAGATAAAATAACGCCTATATTATAGCAATATAATATTGAAGGTAATTGATTAAGGAGCATACAATGGAACAAGCAAAACTTGACAGAATAAATGAGCTGGCAAAAAAGAAAAAGGCAGGCGAGCTTACCGAAGAGGAGGCAAAGGAGCGCGCCGCATTACATCAAGAATATATAAATGAAATAAGACTTTCATTTGGTGCAATTCTCGATAACACCGTTATTCAATATCCCGACGGTTCACGTAAAGCACTAAAAAAGGATAGTGAAGAAAAGTAAAAAGTAACGGCTATTCTCTTTAGGAGTACGATATGAAGATTAAAATAATTTCAATTTTGCTTATCGCCGTCACGTGCTTATACACCGTAACGGGATGTGTTAAGAATTCGGAAATTTATGAATCGGGCGGTGACATATTGGAAAATATCAATGGTAATGAAAGTGAGGAAGATATGGATAACAAGGAAACAGACGGCACTTTGACTAATGCCGCAGAAAATTTAACTTTATCTATCATTGATGACACCGACATCGATAAATTACTTGCTCGCCCATATGATTACGGCGTTCCTACCGCATTTAGCGAGGGATTGTTCTCGCTTTATTCCGAGGGCTGGGGCTTTAAAAACGGAAAGGTTCTCGCAACGGGAAATTCGCAGGGAATTGGCTTGCCCGTGGCATTAAAGGTTAACGGAATTTCGGTTTCGCCCACAGAGGCTACTTGGATGCCGAGCCACGTTTTGTCAACGTATGATTCATCAAAAAGCTTTGCTAATATTGCATCCGAGGCAACCGTTAGCGCAAGCTTTACCTCAAAGTACGATACCGACGGTATTAAGCATCTTACCGACGGAACTATAAGCTATGGCGAAAATCCACGCAACCGTTGGTCAAATTACGATAGCCCCGCGCGTACGCAAAACGAGATTATTACGCTCGACTACGGCAAAAAGGTTACCTGTGCTTATTTCACGGTTCATTTCTTTGATGACGGCGGAAACACCCGACTTCCTAAGTCGGTATCGGTTGAATATTATAACGGCTCAAGCTGGGTAAAGGCACAAAATCAAGCCTGCGGTAAAATAGCAAAGAATACCGGAGTTGATATAAAATTTGACGAGGTTTCTGCAAGTGCTATTCGATTGGTTCTTACGCCTCAAAGCGATAAATCTATCGGTATTACCGAGATAAAGTTTTTTGGAAGAAGCGAGCGTACAAGCGTTCTTCCCGACGGTATTTTAATTGAGGAAAAGAAGTTTATAACCGAAAACGATATGGTTGTAAGCTATATTTCGCTTAAGAACAATTCGACAAGTGAGGCTTCATTTGAGATATCTGCCGACCCTAATAAGGGCTTAAATGAAGAAAAGTTCGGCTACAGATACATTTTATTTGGTTCAAGCCTTGGCGAAAGCTCAAAGACTATTTCGCTTGCGGCGGGAAAAAGCACCGAGGTAAAGCTTGCCGTTGCCGTTTCCGATAAGAAGGGCGAATCGCAAAATAAAATTTCTAATTTCATGAACGAGAAGGATTCGCTAAAAAAGCATATAGAGAAGTTTAACTCTTGGTTTGAAAAGAATATTCCTTACCTCGATTGTGACGACGCTCAAATTAAGCAGATATATTATTTTAGATGGTTGACCTATAGAAATAATATCAGAAAAATAACCGACGAGTGGAACGGATTTATTATTTCGGAATTTTTGCCAAACGTTGCATGGAGCGGTCTTTATAATTCAATTTCATGCCCCGGTGGACATCATTACTACGAGGGACGTTGGATACGTGATTCAAAATATTTAGATGCTTATTCAGACTTTTGGTTTATAGATGGCGCAAATCCAAGGCTCTACAGCTTCCCGATTGCCGATGCTTATTACAACAGATATTTGGTTACGGGCGATAAAACCGACGTAACGAAATATTTCGATTCGCTTAGTGATAACTATGCGGGTTGGGAAAAATCGCACTACGTTTCCTCGCTCAAGCTCTTCCAGCAGATTGCCGACCGTGACGGAATGGAAAAGGGAATTGGCGGTGATGGCGTGCGCCCGACTATAAACAGTTATATGTACGGCGATGCTATTGCGCTTCAAAAAATTGCTACGATGATAAGCAACAGCTCTGCGGCGGATAAGTACAAGGCAAAGGCAGAGGCGCTTAAGAACAATGTAATGACTAAGCTTTGGAACGAAAGTGAAAGCTTTTTTGAAACCATTTCTACAAGCGGTAAGTCGGTAAAAGTTCGCGAGCTTATCGGATACGTTCCGTGGTACTTTAATTTGCCCGATGACAGTCAAAAATATTCGGTAGCGTTTGCTCAGTTGAATGATGCTAACGGATTTTTGGCAGAGTACGGTCCTACCACCGCCGAGCAGAGAGATAGCAAATTCTTGGCGGTTATGGACAACACCTGCAGATGGGACGGCCCCTCGTGGCCCTTTGCAACCGCGCAGACACTGGTGGCAACTGCTAATTTGTTAAATAACTACAAGAATAACAATTCCTTTGATAAGGGTAATTGGTTTGATCTTTTAAAGACCTATGCAAAATCGCAATACAAAAACGGTTATCCTTGGATATCCGAGGATTTACATCCTATTACGGGCGAGTGGATTATTGATAAGGATAGAAGCATCCATTACAATCACTCAACCTATGCGGATAACGTTATAACCGGTCTTGCGGGCATTCGTCCTGCCGATGACGATAAGGTTCTCGTGGTAAATCCCCTCCTTGAAAAGGGCGATCTAAAGTATTTTATGCTTGAGAACGTAAGCTACAGAGGACACGATATTACCGTTATTTACGATGAGAGTGGCGAGCATTACGGCGTTGGTAAGGGATTAACGGTTTACGTTGACGGCAAATTAGGTGCTTCGTCGGCAAAGCTTACATCCTTAAAGGTTAAATTAAAATAACCAAAAAATAAAATAAAAAAATCGGGGCTTTGATTTAAGCCTCGATTTTTTATGCCCCAACATTATAATTATAACATATGATTTTGTAAATGTAAATACCTTTTTGATAATTTGTTCGTGCAAATGCACAATTTCTGCTTAATAAACAAAAATATATTGTAAAGTTTTGCTAATTTGTCAATTGCAAAGTGCTATTTTTTATGGTATAATACAAGTGAAGAAAAGGAGAGAAAGGATGGAAAACTCCAATGGGAAGATGAATTAAACCCAAAAATAAGAAATGGAGGTAGCAAAATTCCAATGGGTTAATAATTTTAAAATCGGCAAAATTACGAAAGGACGGATTACTCCAATGAGAAGGTAATATAGCGAATCCTAAATAAAACCGCTATGCAGGTTGTGAGATTTTCAGTATGTGGCGGAGCTTATAAAAATCAAATAAAATACGGCGGTGTTACGCTTTATATAGATGTGCGGACGTGAGATAAAGCGGTTTTGATAAAAGGGATTCGATTAAATATATAATTCAAATCTAATAGAAAGAGAGGATAACAAAGGATGTTAGATATCAAGAGTGAAGCGAAATGACTCTTGGTTGCAGTAAAATGCGATCAAGAGTCATTTCTTTTTTTTATTTATTCATTTGTGACGTCGGTAACGTCGGAATCCTCGTCCGAGTTTTCCTTGAAATATACAAATTCCTCGTCGCTTGTGTCGGATGCGTAAGGCGCTATCATATATCTATCAATAATAGGATATGCGGCGTAGCAAGCCATAAACGCCGTAGCTGCAAGCAAATAGAAGAAGGGAAGTATTATCGGTATTGAAATTCCCACGGGAAGAAGCATAATTATAAGGAATACATGGAATACCACTAAAATTATTATACCTAAGAAAGCAAGAATATTACGCTTTACGCCAAGAATTGAGAAGATAAAGGCGTTTTTAATAAGCTTGAATATCTTTATGTCAAATGTGATGAGAAGATTGTAAATATAAAATCTCATTACAAACCAAAGCAGCATAAGGGCTAAAATTGCAAAATACATAAAATCAAGCCCAAAGGAGCCTGTTTGCTGATAGAAATAGAAGAAATCTATTATCAAGACTCCACTTATCACGAAATCTATTAAGCCAAGAATTAAGCCCTGCTTTAAATTCTTTTTGATTGCATAAAAGAAATCCGAGAATACAAACACCGGGTCACCCTTTACAAGGCCTCTAAGAACGTATGTAGCGCCTATATTCTGCCATCCCCAGGTTATAGCCATTATAACCACTAACGAGATGATTATAACGTTTACTAACGGGCTAAAAAGCGGGAGTCCCATTTGAACCGATGATAAGTCAAGAAGCGATGATAAATCTGCTACACCCGATGATTGATGAAGCCCGAACAGCGGTGCAAACATAACGTTTGACATCGTGGGAGATTTAGGACCTAAAAAGTATAGACACGTAATAATGATAATCGGAACTATTTGCAATACCATTAATAAATTCAATCTCAAAAGATGAGGAAATTTCCTAAAAAAGCTTTTAAAGAAGTTTAAAAACGTTGGGCGGGTATCCTCGTTTTTTTCTACGCCTTTGCCGTCCCTGTTCATATCAAAAAGCTTGAATTTTTTCTTTTTAGTATTCTTTTCCAAAGCTGAAAACCATACCTTTCGAATTAATATAATTATTTATTTTTGCCAAGCTCGTTTGCACGGTTTGTGCAAGCAATCATTGCGTTTTCAATGATTTTGTCAAAATCACCCTCGTTAAGCTTAATTAATGCTTGCTCGGTGGTTCCACCCTTGGAGGCAACCTTGGAGATGAGCTCTGTCGGAGAGTCGCTTGACTGCTTTAAAAGTGTCGCAGAGCCGATAACCACGTCGCAAATAATATCAAGAAGTCCATCGGTGTTGAGTCCTTGCGCCTCTGCGCCCATATAAATTGCGTTTATGAATTTAAATACGTAAGCAGGAGAGGATGAGGTAACTCCGATTATTGCGTTCATATCGCTCTCATCAATTAGCGTGGTGCTACCCGAGGAGGCAAATACCGATTCGACGAACGAAAAATCCTCTTTGCTAACCTTATCGTTTTTGCAAATTACCGAAGCGCCCATGCCTATCGTCATAGGAAGATTTGGAAGAACACGAATAACGTTTGCGCCACCAAGAGCCTCGGATACGCTCTGCGAGGTAATACCCGCACCGATTGATATGTAAAGCTTTTTATCAAATCCGTCAACCTGATTTATCTCTGACAACATCTCGCTATAGTTTTGCGGCTTTACCGAAAGCAGAATACAATTTGCGTTTTTTACCACGGATGCTATATCGTTTTCAATATAAAAGTTGTCTTTTCCCTTGTAGCAATCGCACGCCGCAGGGAATTTATCAAAGAGATAGAATGACGATACTCCAACGTTTGCAGAGGTAATTCCCGCAATTATTGATTTTGCCATATTTCCAACGCCTATAACGGCGAACCTTTTTTTCATAGCGATACTCCTTTGATTGTTATAACCTATAAATTATATCACAATATTTTTAACAAACGGTAAATAAAATGATTTTTATATATTAAATTAACGGTTTACGCGTGCAATTTCAAAAGCAAATACCGCAACCGATGCGGCGGTTGAAAGGGAACCGTTAAAGCTTCTGCCGTAATCTATGCGCACTATTTTATCTGCCTTGTTTAGCACCTCACGGGATATTCCACGCTTCTCTCCGCCAAGAATAACGAGCAATGGCTTTTTTAAGTCGGCATCAAAAATAGATTCCGAGTCGCGTATTCCTGCGCACACTACGGTATAGCCAAGGCTTTTAAAGATATCAATAGCGTCACTCGCCTCGGCAATATGCATATTAATAAGCTCAGATGTTCCTGCGGATGATCTTGCCACCACGCCCGAAACGCCCATCCAGTTTCTTGGAGGAACAATAATTCCGTCGGCTCCCGATGCATATATTGATCGTACCGAATACCCAAAATTATATGGGTCCTCAACTCCGTCAAGCATAAAGTATACTCCGTTTGGTATAATGCCGCTTTTGCTTAACGTAGGAATTGTTTTAGGCGTGCAAAAGGCTATAATGCCACCGTGCGAGTTACCGGTTGTAACCTCGGAAATAACGGATTCATCAACGAATTCAATATTAAAGCCAAGCTCTGCGGATTTGTAGCTTAAAAAGGAAATTTCCTTCTTTTTTGATTCTTTTTTGCTTTTATCAATGTAAATAGATATTATTTTTCTGTCAGTGGTTTCGGCTTTGATTGCGGAAATTACGGCGGAAATTGATGACATTCCCTCCATAATATCCGATGTATTAAATTTTTCTGTTTCTTTTTGCATAAAAATCTCCGTTTCAATAATAATCGTCAAAAAAACATCATAGACTCTAATAAAAAATAAATTTGGAGTAATGCTGTGAAAGAGCTTTATGTTTATTCTATCGAAGAAAGATGTGTAATTCTCGCAAAATATTTAATAGAAAATCGAGCAACGGTGCGATCCGTAGCAAGAGTGTTTGGCGTTAGCAAAAGCACGGTGCATAAGGATGTAACTCAAACGCTAAAGAATGTTGATATTGATTTATACGAGCGCGCAAAGGATATTCTTGAAATAAATAAATCCGAGCGACATATAAGGGGAGGGGAAGCAACTCGTACAAAATACATAAATAAGAAAATGACTAAGGAGTAGTAAAGATTTTTAAAGAGGCTTTGTTTATTTGCGAGCAAAGCTTATAATATTCCTTTTTGCCGTATTTGTTAAGCACAAAATTCGCGGACGGTAACACGCCTGCATAATTTGCTAAATCTTGTGATAGAGTTGGAAGGATAAGGGCATTACTGCTAAGAAAATGATGAAATAGCTTATCCTTTTGCGGGTTAAATAGGTAATTTATGTCAACTGTTAAGCCTATCCTTGGATTGTTAATAAACTTTGAACAAAATTCTACACTTGAGCTCTCAACAATTTTATCAAAGTAGGTAAAGAACAAAAATGACGATTTTTTGTATAAAAGATGATTGATATCAAGCGCTATAGGCTCGTAATTGTCGTTTGTAAAGAGCGGTAGGGCGATTAAAAGTGATTTTGAAGCCTTATTGCAATACAATCGAGATACAGATTCGTTAAAGCCTGCGCCTTGTGATATGTGCAGATTTAAGGCACATTTAATTTTTATGTGTATTGACGGTAGCCTTGAATAGGTTGTTTTAAAGGATTTCATTTTATCCTTTAAAATAGCTATGGAGTCGCATAATGGGTCATAGTCAAATACGAATAGAAAATTTTTAATTCCGATATGATAAAATTTTTCAAGAGCTTGAGAAATATCGGAATAAAATCTGTCAACGTGTATAGCAATTGTATCAAAGCCAAGAGAGTTTAGCATTTTTTGTTGCTCCAAAATTAATAGGGAATTGTTAGGGTACGGTTTATAAAAGCTATTAAAATATAAAACTACAACGCACAAGGGCATATTTTGAAATATCTATAAAATTATACAAAATGCAAATTTTGTATAATTTAGGGAATATAAATTGCCAAAAAACGGGTATGAAACAGGTATATGTGGAGTCTGTAAATTTAATTTCTTTTACGTTTTATTTAAGAATTGAATGCATAGTTGCTTTATTTTTTAATATATTTGCTTTTTTCTATTGCATTAGTAATGCTTTTTTGGTATAATGTATACAGTTCTCTATTTTACATAGCTTATAAAATATTTGGAGGTTCAAAGCAATGGCACTTAAAATGAGATTTCTCTATTTTTCTAAAAAGGCTCAAATGAAGCAGCTTGCGGCTGCAATTAAAACCGAATTCGGTCTTACCGAAAATAATAACGCAACCGATATAATTCCGCCTGCATATTCCTGCACCAATGAAAGACTCGTTATTCTCGGTATTTCCGGTAAGGGTGAGCTTGACGATATGGTTAGACGCTTCTGCAGTCAGTTGGATAAGAAGGCGGCTCAGAACGTAGCGGTGTTCGTAGATGGAGATGAAAAGCTTGTTCAAAACACTATTGACGTTCTTAAATCCGCAGGTACAAACGTCATTGAAAACACAAAGATTGTTAAATTTGGCGGACTTCCCTTTATTGGCGGCAAGATTTCCGATACCGAGATGAAGGAATATCTTGATTGGGCTCACGCTATTGTTGACAGTATAAAATAAGCACTCAAATTTAATATTACGTAAAGATATCGTGGCTTTTAAGGGCTACGATATCTTTTATTATATCACTCTATAAATAATATCATAAAAGTGCGTTTTTTTCAATCTTTTTTAATAAAATATTATGAAAATTTATTGTAAAAAATCAATAGT
>JAZRAJ010000090.1:0-2831 GCA_045634485.1 Eubacteriales bacterium
GTTTTTTGTAGGAATTTTCGAGAAAAACCTCTCAAATTCCATTTTTATGTGTGTTTTTTAGCCGCGCTTTGGCCCTCTGGCGTACCGTTGTACGCCGACGAGAACCAAATCACGACTTCTGCATCTGAATGACTCAGCCCCATATAAAATACATATTTTAAAGCTCAATCCCTTTTACGCAGGATAGCAAGACCAAGGGTGGATGCAATGGCGATTACCGAGAGGGAGAGGGAGGATGCGCAACCGCTATCCTTCTTAGGCTCGTCGGGCTCGGCATCGTTGGGGGCTTCATCTGCGTTTGAATCGTTAACAATCTCCTTATCCTCGGGCTCGTCGTCCTCCTCGGCTATAACGGGAAGGTCGACGATAAGCTTTGCTTCGGCTTCAACCTTAAGAAGCGGAAGATTAATAGCGTTAAGAGCCTCTATGCTTTCGGCGCTATTTATTTTTTTAACGATTAAATCGTATGCTACGCAATACGCCTCGTAGGAGTCGGCAGTAAATACCTTTCCTGCGTTTTCACGCTTAGCGCTAAGTAAAACGAGGGCATCTGCCTTTGCCGTATCAAGCAAGGATACAAGCCTTGACTCTGCCGCCGCAACGGCGCTCTCAACGTCAATAGCGTTAAGAGCCTCTGCATTCTCTGTCGCTTCGATGACATTGAGCAGGGTGGCTATTTCGTAAACGTAATCAGCGTAGGATTCATCGGTGTAACCGTTTGGTGACCTTAGAAGCTCACGAATTGTATCCATAATTGCGACCTGCGCTCTGTAAAGCTCTGCCTCGGCGGGTGTTTTTAGCATCCCAAAGGATTTTTTGAATAGCTCGAGGGCTTCAATTTTTGCATCCACGTTCATACCATTGGAGGCGGTAACGAACGCCGTAATATTGCAGGATGCCTCGTTTAGCATTTCGGCATCAAGGCTCTCAAAATCTATATTTATCGAGGTATCTGACTTGTTGGGGTCGATAACCTCCGAACCGTCAATTTGCGCAACAACCGAAACGCTGATGCACACCGTGTCGCAAATCAAATTTTCGCTTGATGCGTTGGTAAGTCTGTAGACGTTGTCGCCATGAGAAAAGAGATTGCCTAACACGTAGGTGCTTTGTACCGATACGTTAACGCTATCCGCCGTATATATTACGAGTGATGCATAGTCATTTGTATGAAGATTAACGTTAAAGGAGCAGGAATGTATGTCTACGCCACTCTCGCCGTCGATATATCCAATGATAGCGCCAAACGAGCTTACGTTTGATTTTGAGGTAACGCTGAGTCCGCTCATTCCTCCGGCTACGCATCCGCTAAGCGCAACGTTACATTCGCCGACGCCTAAAAATGCGCTTGCTATATCCTGTGAGGTAATACTGCCAAGGCTTGCGCAATATTCAAACGAAATATCCTCAAGAGAGGTCGCTCCGCTTGCAACGAATCCCGAGGCGGTAGAAAATCCAATGATATCTCCGTTGTTTATTGAGTTGTAAAAATTAATCTCATAGGTGTTTATGGCGCTTTCTCCGTAAAAGCCTGCGCTAATGCCACCGTTTATAGTGCCGTTATTTACGCACCCCGAAAATGTAACGTCTGCTCCCTCGCCAATTGCAATAAAGCCCGAGGCGATAGCGATGTTGCTATTTACGGTCACATCTGCGTTATTAATAACGTCAATAAGCGTAACGCTACCATTTGCAACCCTTGCAAGTGCGCCAACGGTGACGTCGCTTTCAATATTGCCCTTGATTTTTAAATTAATTATTTCCGCTCCGCTAAGTGAATTAAATACGCCTGTGCTTGAAGCGGTAATCGAATACCCGTTGCCGTAAAGATATCCGCTAAACTCTCCGTAGGACTCGGTTAATTCGATATCACAGTTAAGAAAATAATTACCGTTGGGCACCATAGCCATAAAGTCCTCGGCGCTATTAATGGCTTTAGTGAGTGAAACGGAGTTGAGAGCCTTTATAACGGCTTCTGCCTCCGAGATAAGGAGGTCGCTATCGTTAAGTGCCTCCTCTGCTAAGGACATAGCCTCTGCAAGCTCGATTTGATTGTATTCTGATTTGTTATCGTAATATTTATACATGGTATAAATAAGCTTGATATCACTGATATCGGCTTTTTTTGCTTCAAGAGCCGAAATTGCCTCGTCGAGCGCAACGGTAGCCGAAATAATTGCAGAATACTCTACGTTGTCATCGCTCATGGTCTGCTCTGCCTCGCTTATGGCAATACGCAAGCCCTCTGCGGTGCTTTCGGTGTAGTCGGTAAGAATTAAGGCGCTTGCCGATTCGAGTCTATCGGTAAGGGCTATAATTGCTTCTTCAAGATTTTCGGTACCGTTAGCAGAGCCGTCAAGAGAGGGCGCAGAGCCATTTTCCTCCGTGAGTATATCCTCCTCTAAGGTTATATCGTCTGCAAATGCCGATACCGTAGCCGAAAAGGGCATAAGAAGCATCGCCGTAATAATTAATGTTGAAATGATTTTTTTCATATGTAAAATTCCTTTATGCGTAGCGTAATATGCGTGTTAAATCCTATGCTTTTATTTTACACTTTTTGCGAAAAAAAGTCAAGACCTTTTTGGTTTTGGATGATGGGGAGGAGCTTGCTCCTCTCGAATACAATAAAAATCAATTTTCGCTTGCGAAAATTTACCAAAATTATTCGTTATTCATTATTCATTAGCGAAGCGACTTCATTATTCATTAAAAATATAGGGAGAACCCCCGACGAGGGTTCTCCCTCTTTCTTTGCTTCGCAAAGAAATTCACTCTTTCCTGCGTTTTTAGAACGATAAGAATGGGGCTACTCGCCCCAAACCCTCGCC
>JAZRAJ010000091.1:0-64313 GCA_045634485.1 Eubacteriales bacterium
AAGTTTCCGTCGGTCGAGCGTACCACTTATGACCGATATGAATGCACCGCAATTCATCAAATTTATCCCTTGATTGGCGACAAAATCGTTGGGAATATTTCCTCTGCCGACATCAAAAAAGTCCTCAATCATTGGATGAATGAGGGGTACGCATACACAACTGTGAAAAAGGCTCATGTTATCCTTGGCGAGTATTTTAAATACTTAACTCAACAAGAGCTGATAAATAAAAATCCTATGCTGTCCACACCGATGATTAAGAAAAGCAATTTCTATGCGATGCAGGACAAGGAAGATTTGTCGACGAGCGAAACGGTAACGATTTTTACGGCGGAAGAAATAGAAAAATTGAAGGCTGAGGCAAATAAACAATACAAGACAGGGAAGAAGCTTTACCGCCAAGCGGGAGCGTATATTTTGATGCTCAACACGGGACTTCGAGCTGGCGAGATGTTGGGCGTTTTGAACCGAGATATTGACCTTGTGGGGCGAGTTCTGCATCTTCAAAGGGGAGTAAAGGTCGTGAACAAACGCAACGGTGTGGAGCTTTTAGACGGCTCAACCGAGGTCAAGGTTGGAAAGCTCAAAAGTGCGACGAGTAAGAGAGATATTCCGCTTAATGATGTTGCAATTCAAATGATAAAGGAGTTGCGAGATGAGTTCTACTTCGGAGAGGACAGTCCACTGATTTGCGACGAAAACGGAAATTACACCAAACCCGACTTGTTCCGCAGAAGATACCACCGACTCCTCGACGGAGCAGGGATAGAAAGCAAGGGTCTGCACTCGCTTCGGCATACATTCGCAACGAATCTCGTCAACGGAGTGAGGCAACCCGACGGAACGGTTAAGGCTCTGACCGTAAGACAAGTCGCAGACCTGCTCGGACACTCAACAACGCAGGTGACCGAGATGTACTACGTTAAGAAGGATATGAAAATGCTCGACGGCGTGACGAATGATTTTTGCCTATAATGACTCAAAAATTGCGTCGGAGTAAGCAAAGAAAAAGGCGGTTGCGTGATGCAATCGCCGTAAAAATTGATGCTTTTTTGCATAATTGGAAATTAATATATCATCAATATTATGTATATGAATTTAAAGTTTTAAGAATAATTGAATTTATGCAGCATTTTTAAATATATCTTTTTGAATAATTAAATTTTTTCTTAATCGCAACAAAATATCCGAACGCTCTTTTTCTGTATAATTGGTATCAACTTCAATATTATTTGCATGTGCTAAAGTTTGTGTATGGCTACATAAGCAGTCTATGAGTGAAGCAAGTTCATTTGTTGAAAATTGTATGCAAATCTTTTTTCTTGAAGATTTTTCGAGGTTGTCCATAGCGGTGATTAAATTATCAATTATATCGTTTGTTAAATTTTGTTCATTAACGGCTACGATATATGCATTAAGATGTTCTTTAAACGAGTCTATCTTTTTTTGCTTGGACTTGTTTACTAAATGTATGGTTATACCTGTTACAGCAATTGTTAGAGTGGCAAGAGCAAAAACTCCAGCAGCGATGATTGCGGCATTGTTAGAGCTTTTTGAGTCATTTGTGCTTGATGTTGTATCGAGATGTTTAATTATACGGTTTGAAGTAGCATCTTTGGCTAATCCTGTTATGTTAATTTTGCCTGCAATATAGTCGTTGTAGATGTTGGTAGGTACTACTATATGTGGTTGTATAATGGGCATATTAATTTCTCCTTCTTGTTTGATTAAAAATTGATACTTTTTTGATGCTGTACTAAATGGAAATAGTGTCACGGTATAGCACCGAAAAGAAAAGTGAAATATTTTGCTTCGCAAAATGTGAAATCTTCGCTCTGCTCAGGTGAAATCACTCACTTCGTTCGTGGTGAAATGAAATCCACCCACTCGCCGTAAGGCGAATTTCACTGTCCGAAGGACAATTTCACCGCCGTTTGAGGCGATTTCACCCACCCGATAGGGTGGATTTCGTTGAAAAAAGCCCAACGCGATTGCGTTAGGCTTTTTTCTTGGCAGGGGCGGGAGGACTCGAACCCGCGACCCACGGTTTTGGAGTGGCTTCGAAGTCTTTAAAAGCCTTGAACTTGCTCGCTTTTTCGCACGGTTCAACGCACTTTCCAAACAAAACCACGTGTCATAATTGTGTCTGAAAAAAATTGATGCTTTTTTGATGCTATAAGAAATTTTTGAGTACATATTAGCCGTCAGCGTGATGTTGATGTTATGCAAAATTTGGGGCGCAATGCAAACAAAAGCGATATTATTTTTGCTTTTAAAAATATGTAATCTTTTCTTTGCATTTTTGTAAAAAAACTTGAAAAAATGTCGAAAACGTGCTATAATAAAAGAGCCGCATAATCCGAATAATTGTACCGTTAAGGGAAGATACTTTGATAAAAAGGTGTTTTCTCGTTCTTTTCATACCTTAACGGAGGAAAAAGGATTGTGTGGCAACAATCGAGATGCACTTTTTTGTGCGTCTCTGTATGGAGGCGCACTTTTTTGTTAATAACTCGGATTATATGACTTTATTCTATTGTATCATTTCAATTAGACACACCTATGTCTTACTGTTTTGATAAAATAAAAACATCAAAAAAGGAGGCAATTTTCATGGAGTCAACGCGACAAGACAGAGCTCTTGAAATCTTCTTCCGCGCCTTGCGAGGAGAGGATATTGTTGTTAATGAATTAGCGAATGAATATGGTGTGTCAACTAAAAGTATATCAAGAAATATAAGTGATTTAAAATCATTTCTTGCCGACCACAGAGAGCTTGTCGGAAATACCGAGCTTGAGTATTCATATAAGGATAAATGTTATAGATTATATATGGACGAGTTCCTATCCAACAAGGAGTTATTTGCGCTTGTTGAGGTAATGATTGGTGCAAGAGCTTTTTCAAAAATGGAGCTTTTGACATTGATTGATAAATTAAGAAACTTTACAACGGTTGATGATAGAAGTAAGCTTAACGAGCTTATAAGAAATGAGATATATCATTATCCCGAGGTGAAGCACGATTGCGAGAGTATTCAAGACAGTCTTTGGCAGATTGTGAATTGTATTAACGAGTGTAAGGAAATTACGATTGAATATTATCGCATGGATAGGCGGTGGAAAACTCATCGTATTTGTCCTGTATCTGTAATGTTTACAGATTACTATTTTTACCTTATTGCATTTATGGCGGAGGGAAAAAAGGACAAGCCGTATTATTTTAGACTTGATCGCATTAAGAATGTTACCGAGCATAGAAAAAAGTATTCGGTTGACGAGATTCCTGAGTTTGATGAGGGCTTACTTCGTAAGCGTAGTACGTTTATGTGGCAAGGTAAGCTACGAACAGTTCGTTTCGAATTTAGCGGGCCATCGGTTCAAGCGGTTCTTGATAAGCTTCCAACCGCAAGAATTATTGAGCGACTTGGAGATGGAAAATATCTTATTGAGGCTGAAACCTACGGCGACGGAATCAAGATGTGGCTGCTGAGTCAGGGTAGCTGGGTTAAGGTAGTAGCACCACAGGAATTTGTGGAGGAGATAAAAGAAGAAATTAATGAAATGAGTAGTTATTACATCGAATAATATTTGCCATTTTTTTAATGTTTTCACGTGTGAGGTAGAAATGATATGAAAGAAATCATATTGGCTAATGAAGTAAAAAAGATTCTCTCGTCATCCGAACAGAGAAAGCTTCGTTATGCCAGCGACTTAAACTGGTTAAATACATGGGAAAACTTATGGACAACAGACAGAATCCGTGTAGGCGTTGTCGGTGTTACGAGCAGCGGTAAATCAACTCTGATTAACGCTTTATTGGGCGACAATCTGTTGTCTGTTGCTGTTCGTCCTTCTTCCAGCCAATTAGTGAGCTGTTCTTATGCAAAGGAACGCTCTGCTATAGTCTATTTCTTGGACGGCAAGAAAAAGAAAATCGGAGACAATGCACAGTTGAAAGATTCAATCGTGCAGTATTCCGATGAAAGCTATAACAAGCGGAACGAAAAGCAGGTTGCCCAGCTTGAACTTTCTACGCCTAATTTTGACTTAGGCGAAGATGTTTTATTGGTTGATAGCCCTGGCTTAGATGCAACCGGTTATGAAGCTCACGAAAAGCTGACCTTGGAAACGCTTCTTCCTACTGTCGATGTAGTCATCTTTGTTACTACGGTCAAATCGGAAGTTGATAAGAAGATGAAGCAGACACTTGATACCATAGCAAAGTACAACTGCCCTGTGATGGTTGTTCAGAATATGCTTGATGCCGTTCGTCCGAGCGTTGATGGTAGAAAGAGTGCTGCCGACGTAGCTAAAGAGCGAATGAACCGAGTTCAATTAGCGGTAGAACAATCAAAGATAAAGAATAAAAACGAAGTTAAAATCACTCAAATTTCCGCTGTTATGGCAATGCAATATCGTTGCCATAAAGAGCATAGCGAAGAAGAAACTCGTAATTTTAAGCGTTCCAGATATGAAACTTTTGTTGCCGGTGTAAAAGAATTGGTCGCATCTAAAAGACCGGAAATCGAAAAGCAGCGAGTGAAGACAATTTTGGAGCACATTGAGGAGCTTATTCGTCAAGAAGATAAGCGTACCCAAAATATCAGTACCAATATCCTTGTTGATAATACACTTTCTTCCGTATCCGAAAGTGTTACTGAAGCCTTGGACACTACATACGATGATATTCAAGGCGTTATTCAAGAATTACAGAGAATGTATGATAAATACTTCTCGGATAGCAACTCCACGAAAAAGAATAAGTCAACAGTTTCCTTTTTGGGGATTGCATCATCTCTATTCTCCTCCTCAAAGGATTCTCTTGATGAGGATGAAATCAAGGAAATCAAACGAGTAGTTAAGCTGTTTGAAACAAAGGTTGTCCAGAGTGTGCGTGGTTTCTCGACACAATGTTCAGCCGCAATCAAAAAATTAAATCTACCTACTCGTGATTTATGGAGTTATAACGGACTTCCTCGTATGCCGGAAGTCGAAGTAAAAACCAAAACTGTAGAGCGCAGCAGAACGGTCAAGAAGAAAGGCTTCGGTCATACTCTCGGTAGAATCTTTTCTTTGGGACTTTATAAAGGCACGGAAACAGAGCACTATACCGAAACTGTTGTTGACGATGAAGCAACACGGGAATCTGCCAAGCGTTATATTGAGCGACTTCAATTTGAATATGGCAAAACGCTCGAAGCTTGGCATACCAACGCTAAATCAACAGTTGCTTCTATACAGCAAGAAATCGACCTTCGTTTTGCAGCTATTCAAGAGAAAGAACAGCAAGTTATGGATGCTGCCGATTGGAAAGAAATCCGTGCGGCTCTTGAAAAGTACATGAGCGAATATGGTGGCATAAAGACCCCTGTTGTACAAACGGAATCTACATCAAAAGAGCAACCACAAGAAACACAAGACAGCACCAAACTTATCAAGGTTTCTGCCCAAATTGCTCATTTACATGATGCGGCTGAAAAATACCTTTTTGCCGTGCAGAGTTCCTCGTTTAATTACGCATTAGAAGCCAAAGAACGTAAAGGCTGTCCTGCTTTTGTAGTATCAAATAGCCCAGATAATTTAACGGACTTCCTTTATCGTTTCTACGGAATAAAAAAGAATGATTTCTCAAAGGAATCCATTCTACATCTTTCCGATGAGTTGACCGTGGCTTGTTCCCCGACAGATGCTCAGTTGGAATCCTTGAAGCAACCGGCGACAGGCACGAACATTTTCCTGTTGATAAATGGCTTGCAGTTCCATACCGAGTACGAAACAGCACTCCGTCATGCTGTTCAAGGGAACTTAAAAGATAATGATGCCCTGTTTTTCGTTATCCAAGATTTTGAAATATTGGCTAACGGAAATGCTATTACAGAGTGCATTAGAACCGTCCGGATGGAACAAGGTTCACACAAAGGCGTTGTTCTTATCAGCCATAAAAATCCCGTGTATAACATGGCTGTTATTCACGCTCAAACAACGGAAGGAAAACTCAAAGAAGAAACGATATTCTATAATTCTTTGACAACCAAGTTCCCATCATTGGTCGATGAAGTTGCAAAGAAACGTATAAACAACATATTGCGTACCTAAGAGGACGATGAAAGGAGATTGTCATGCAATCTAAGGATATAGTAATGCAGGTTTCGGAAGAAACCGCTGAAGTAATGGAAGAAATATCAGAACAGCTTATGGAAGAATCTGATGCTCGTTTCGACGAAGTTGTGGAAGCCATCGAAGAAGCTGTAAAAAAAGTTGAAAGTCTCTATGCCGAGTTTACAGGCTATGCCGGTAATTCTAATAAGCAGCTAACATCAAACCAAGCGGAACTTATGGATAAGTTTGGTACTGTTTTGGATGCTATTGGGGTGTTCAGAAAAGAAATTGGTGAACAAACAGTACAATCAAACGAAAAGGTTGATCGTTTGATTGTAATCATGGCTGATGTTCCCCAGCTCGTTCAAGCCGTTTCAAACAGCATCTCCGAATCCGCTGATGCGAGAGGCAAATTTGAAGCTACTCTTTTGGAAGATGTAAAGGGTCTTGCTCAAAGTCTTGTCGAATTTCAGAAGCTTCAATCCGATGTTGTGGACAAGCTAAATGCTGATGACAGTCAAGAAAAGCTGATTTCTGCTCTAAATAAATTAACTGATATTGAAAAGGAAATTCTTCAAACCAAGGACGCTATCGGGAATGTTTCTGACACGCTTCGGAATTGTAGCACTCTTATCGAACAGCTTCTGTCCTCTGTGAAAGGCTTGCAGGAGAATGACGAAAAGATTCTTAATGTTGGTGAAGAAAACACCAAGAAGGCTGATGAGCTTGGAAAACAGACCGAGGAGACTTCAAAGCTACTCTTTGAAAAAATGGGCGATATATTGATCTATCTCGATACACTCTCCCATTCCGTTCAAACTATTTCGAAAAAGCAAAACGAACTCTGTGAAAAGCAAGCGGAGCTTGATAAAGATGTGAAATATTTGAAATTGCCATTCTTTAAAAGATGGTTTACGAAAGGATGAAGAAAATTATGGTAGACTATATTATAGGCGATTCAAGGTTGCTTGAATTGTTAGACAAATACTCTGCTGTTGTCGGTGAAGGAGCTAAGGCTTCCGACATTATCAGTAAATTGGCTCAGAATGTCCAAAACCCCGAACTCATTGTGCCCGTGTTGGGTTCGCAAGGCATGGGAAAAAGCACTCTTATAAATGCTATCCTTGGTGCTAATATCCTTCCTAATGATGCAGATGAAACAACGTGTGTTCCTGTTGAAATCCGTTATGGCACAAACGAGAAGGCTGTGGTTTACTTCCAATCTGGAGAAACGGCAGAAATCGAACTCTCATGTGATTCGCTTCGTGAGTTCGTTGACAACAACGAAAACGACGGCAACGAAAAGTGTGTGTCTCACATTGCACTTGAAACGCCGAGCGAGTTACTTAAAACAGGTCTTGTCATTGTTGACCTTCCCGGTGTTGGCTCTTTGACACAGAATAACCACGAAACAACAATGAGATACATTCGCCAGTTGTGTACAGCAATTTTTGTTATCCCTACAGTACCCACAATCAGACGAAGTGAGGAAGTCTTTATTCGTGGTGCTTGGAGCAGTTTTTCTTCTGCTATTTTTGTTCAGAACAGATGGGATGACGAGACAGACCAGGAAGTTAATGATTCTGTGGCTTTCAACTCTTTAGTATTAAATAACATCGCTAAAAACGCCAATACAACTTTCAACGGAAAGATTTGTGTGGTTAATGCGTATAGAGCTATTCTAAGCAGATTACATAATGATTCCGCAGAGTGTGAGCGTTCTAATCTTCCGGAGCTTCTTACCGAGTTGGAAAACCTCGGTGAAAATAGAATCAATCTGGAAACCGCCAATTTTAAGGCAAAAGTCGGTTCCTATATTGAGGCAGCCCAAGCTGCTATTATGCAGTATATTGCCGAAAGTCAAATGAACGAAGAACAGCTCCGTGCTGAACGAGAGAGGATTTACGAGGAGTTTAATGCTGCTACTAACGAAATCCAGCAGCTTGTTGATGATGTTTTGGAGTGTGTAGAAGACGAAAAAAACAAAGCAGACATTTTCGCCGGAAAATTGGCTAAAGAATCTGCTGAAAGTCTTCGTGCCGACACTCACAAATTGATAGGCAATGGTATTGTTGATGGCGAGCAGTTGACGGAGGCGTTTTCTGACTATCAAGAGAAGTATCTTTTGGATGCGGTTGAGCAGCACTACGATTATATGAATACCATGACCTACGAGTTAGGCAAAAAACTTGAAGTTTTGGCAGAAAAGATTTCACTTGAACGAGCATCTTCCTTTGAAGCTCAGAAGTTTGAAAACGGACAAGCTTTCAAGTTTGAGAAAGGGTTGGAGTTTGGTATTGACCTTGCTGGAGCCATTGGTGGTACATATACTGCTGCTGCAGTTGGTGGCATGGCGTGTTGGACTAGTGGCAAAATCGGTGCAGCTCTTGGTTCTGCTGGTGGACCTATTGGTACTGCAATAGGTATTGTGGCTGGTATTGCTGTAGGTGTTGTTGTTGGACTTATAGGAAAGAAAACTAAGCATAGCATTACTGCTAAACGTGGCTCACAAGCAAAAAAAGCAATCGAGCCTTTCATCGAGGAATTTCAAGATAAAATCTATGTGTCTATTTCCTCAAACATTAACGCAGTTATGGAGAGCATCACGGATATTCTGCAATCCTATATAGAAGACCGCAGAGCCTACTATGAAGATATGATGCAGGCGAAAGAACGTGCTGCTGATGCAGACCATGAAAGCAAATTTGACGTTGCCGAGCTGAATGAGCATTACGCTTATCTTGAAAGCAAAAAGGAGGCTTTGAAATGACTTTTTCTGACTTAAAGAAAAAACACGAAATCATTCAAAAGCTGATTGATGCTACAAACGATGAAGAACTTTCCACTTTGTCCAAGTTTATGCGTAGCAGAATTTCTTCTCCTGAAAGCTATGTTACGATGCTGGGTGAAACAAGTAGCGGAAAGACTACTTTAATCAACGGGCTTCTTAATGAACGACTTTTGAAAACAAGTGCAGTTCCAACTACAGGTGCAATCGTGGAAGTCCACTTTGATTCTGAGGTTACATCTCCAGAATATTATGCCATCAATCGTGATGCCACAATGGAGAGACTTGATGCAAATACTTTCGGGGATTTATCGAGTAATCCCGACGATTTGTTAGCAAGATTGCAAATTGCTGTTCCGGAAGTTAATGGTCTTGCTGGATTAAGATTGTTTGACACTCCTGGTTACGGTTCCATTGTGGATAAGCACGAGGAAGTTCTGCGAGAGTTCATTCCTAACAGCGATGTTATCATCTATGTTATTGGCTACAAAATCGGCATCCAAGAAAACGACTTTCTCTTTATGCGTTGCATCCAGGAGCTGATACACGATGATACGGATGTAATTGTTGTTGTAAACCGTTGTCCTGCAACGGTCTCAGAAAAAGATAGACGTATGACGGAGATTCGCCGTTATGCAGAGGATTTGTTCCATAGGGATATTCCGATTTTTACTGTAGCAACCGAAACGAGCGATACCGGATATACGTTGCCTAAAGCTGCAAATTTGTGGGCTTATGTAAATAAATTGCTGAACTCTGCAGAGAGACAAGAAACGCTTATCAGTACACTCAACTCTTATCTGGATGACCTTTTGGCGCAGGCAGATAGCCTCATCGAAAAGCACGAGCTTGCAAACATCATGTCTCAAAAAGAGAAAGAGGAACTCAAAGCCTGTGCTGACGAGCTTCGTAGAAAAGGCAACGACATCGTAAATACGGAAATCACTCCTACGTTTGACCGCCTTATTGCAAATACACCAAGATTGTTTGAACAGGCAAAGGAAACCATTCATGCGGAACTTTCTGAAGCTATTGCTGATGAAAGAACATGTCGCATGGATGAAACCATCGCTTTTGTAAATAACCACTCTCTCCCCATGGCAATTAACCGAGAAACCAAGGAGTATGAAAGACGGTTAATGCTGGAACTTGATGCAATGAATGAGCGTGTTGACGATTATCTCAACGAGGCTATCGCTAACTACTACCATGAAATCGAACTTCATTTTGCAACAAACGCAGAGCTTGCAGCTCGTACAGGCGGAGGCAAAATCGTGGGTAAGATGATGGAAAACGGCTTGCGTCAATACTTTGCCGCTTTTGGCGGCGCTGGCGGTGCAGGTGCCGGTGTTGCAAACGCCGCAAAGCACTTGCTAAGTAAAACAGGAAAGCTTTTCGGTAAAAAATTCTCGCGCGAAACATACAACAAACTTGCTCACACTCTCAGTAAGATGAAATTCACGTCGCTTAAGGCAATTGGAAATGCTGTTACTGTAATAATTGAGGTTGCCCAGGTCATAATCGACTATTCGACGTGGAAGCCAAAGTTAAAGAAACAAGTCCGAAAAGGTTTGGGTGAGTGGTATGACAAGACCGTAGATACCGTAACCAAGGACTTGGAAAACCTTAAAGCTGAAAACATTAAAACACTGAAGGATATTATCGACGATATTGCCTCTACATACGAGCTGGAGGCAGAGGAAATGATTGAAAATATGCCAGAACTGATAGCGTTGAAAGCTGAAACACATAAGAAATTGGAGGAAGCAAAATTATGAGTCGTGATTTTGAAATCGTTCAAAGTAGAAGAAATACCCCCACCCCTGCAGTAGACCAGGGAGATGTTACTGTTCTCCCTTCTTCTCAAAACAATTCTCGTATCGGAGATGCTATTGCAGATAACTTCGGTCAGATATTAGACCTTGCATCCAATATTGTTGAAATTGAGAAGATGAAGGTTCAGTCCGAGGCTGTATTGAAGCAGATGGAGGAATCCAGAAAGAATCTCTTGGCAGAGGCAGAGGCTTATGCCACTAAGAAAAATGCCGATACTGACAGCGTAATTCAGAAAATGCAGATGGTCAGAGACATGATGCGTGATTTCTACCAGTACAACAACAATGCTAATCTGTCCGGCGAAGACTTCTCTCGCATAATCAGCAGCATTGTTAGTGAGATGGGACGGTTATAATATGGTATCAATCGGTGGATTTGGCGATTTGTTTTCTGTTGTTTTAGCCGCTTCTAAGGATAAGGTTTATATGGAAACAGCCGAGAAAATGCAGGCTGCTTTTCATGAACTGATTCTTGCTGAGGCTGATGCAAGGCGAGATAAAACAGCTACGTTGATTCGTACCATGGCAAAAATCGATGGTGAGGTTATTCGATTTAAAATAGAATATAATCGTATTATTGAACAGTTATCACCAGAGGCTATAGCTGCAATTGATGGCTATTTGAAAATAATAGAGCAGAAGAAGAAAGATATTGCTCACGAAAAAAATGCAATGAAGGTTAGGAGGTAATACTTATGTCATCGTTGTTGGTGAACATAAAGCATATAAATAAATGCGCATTTTGCAAGTATTGGTATGATCCTACGAATAGTGCGATTATTCCTAAATCGCCCGCTATTGGATTATGGGAAATACGCGACATTAATCAAAAATGTATGTGCTTAAAGAAAAATGCTAAAATGTCTGCTAATTCATTTTGCAGTAGCGATTTTATCAGTAAAATTTAATTTTAAAAATTATTATTTATTTGATGGAGAAAATAAAATTCATGAGCATTCTTATTATGAAGCGTAAATGTGTATATTGTAAGAAGGTATATACATATAATCCAAGTGTTGGAAATTTCGGGCTTGTGTGTCCGAAATGTAATAGGAGTCAGCCGATTTCTCGTTTTATAAAGTAAAAAAATATTAAACGGTTTAAAAACGAATTTTGGTTGAATGTTCTTATAATTTGTTTATCAAGACACCCATCTGTCCTCCTGTAAGTGTATAATTTTAGTACAAGCTAAAAATTATATTTACAGGAGGCTTTTTTATGATATTCGATTGGAAGAACAACAAAGAGGAAGCGTTAGCTAACGGTGTGTATGAGAAAAATATTTTATCTGTTGGCTTAGTTATGATGAAAACGACAAACAAGGTGGTTGCGCATCATACGTTCCGCAACTTTGAAAAGCTGGAATTTGAAGAGGGAACGCTCATTGAGGATTGCATTTTTGAGGATTGCGGCACGATTACGTTTAACGAGTGCAGAATTGAGAATTGCTCATTTTCTCGTATAGAATTTATTTATTCTACCGACGATTGCTTTAGCAATTCAAAGTTTTCAAAGTTGGTGTGCGATGATGATATGCTAATAAGCTTAGAGAACACAGAAATCACTCATTGTAGCTTTGATGACGTGGAGCTTCGTGAGGATTCCTATCTTTGCGATGGCGTTGGAACAGCGTGGATTGAGCATTGTAGCTTTTCAAATATTCGCACAAGCAGAGAGGATAAGGAAATTATTATTAGCGAGCAAACTGTCGGTAAGATTTTCAAGCGCAAGGAGCAGTTTTGCATTGTAGATGAAGAAACCTGCACCGGACTTGATTCTATTATTGAATTAGAGGATTGAAGCTTTTAAAATGGTTTTTTCGCCCCTCAAAATTTGGGGCGCATAAACAAAGAAGAAGGATTTTTGAAATCAAGTAAATTTACGGTCATTATCTTGACAAGTTTTTCGTCTTGTGTTATAATCAAATAGAACGATATGTTCTTAAAATTGAAAGTGAGCTATCCGCCCATCTGTGAAAATGGGGAGCAAGGGTGAGCATCAGGAGATATTGTAGAGTTTTTCTGCGGTCTTTTGATGCTCATTTTTTTATTTTTGCGAGTGGTGGTATATTTGAATTTCACTCATTTTGGAGTGATTTTGAGCCGAAAATTCCCGCCGTATTTTGTTGCAGGAATAAGGGCGACGTCGTGTGCGACGTTTCGCCCGAACACATCGGTCGGCAACGCCGACCGTTCAAGGCTTTGTGAGGATTTCTTCTACGACGTCGTGTTGCGCAAATTTTTGGTGAAACAATGGCGTTTTGCGCAAAAATCTGCGTGAGCTTTAGAGTTGCAAGGCTTTGTTTTGCAGTCGTAAAAGTTTTTGCGTCAAATTTCAAAAAATGCTGGATATATCGTGGAATTTGTGGTATTGTATGTGCTAACGAAAGGAGATTTTTTATGGCAACTAAAAAACTATTAACTAACGGAAATGCGTTCAAGCGGACTGACGGTCGTTGGGGTGGTACGGTCTGGTATATGGATGAGTCGGGCGAGCGAAAACGCAAGAGCTTTTCGGGTACGATCAAGCAAGAGGTAAACAAGAAAATGACTGCCTATATTGAGGACTTCAACCGTGAAATTGAAAACTCAATCGAGGCGAACAAGACGCTAAAAGATAGTATGACGAATTTGCTTCAAGTCTTTAAATTCCCGTCGGTCGAACGCACAACATACGATAGGTATGAGTGTACCGCCATCAATCAAATTTATCCGTTGATTGGGGAAAAAACGGTTGGGAATATTTCTTCTGCCGATATAAAAAAAGTCCTCAATCATTGGATGAATGAGGGCTACGCATATACAACGGTCAAAAAAGTACACATTATTCTCGGTGAATATTTTAAATATCTCACTCAACAAGAGATGATAACGAAAAATCCTATGCTTTCAGCGCCGATGATTAAAAAGAGTAATTTCTATGCTATGCAGGACAAGGAAGATTTGCCGACGAGTGAAACGGTAACGATTTTCACGGCGGAAGAAATAGAAAAATTAAAGGCAGAGGCGAGCAAAACCTATAAGACTGGAAAGAAACTTTACCGCCAAGCGGGAGCGTATATTTTGATGCTAAACACGGGACTTCGAGCTGGCGAAATGTTGGGCGTTTTGAACGCAGATATTGACCTTGAGAGGCGAGTTCTGCACTTGCAAAGGGGAGTAAAGGTTGTGAATAAACGCAACGGTGTGGAGCTTTTAGACGGCTCAACCGAGGTAAAGGTCGGAAAGCTGAAAAGTGCGACGAGCAAACGAGATATTCCGCTTAATGATGTTGCAATTCAAATGATAAAGGAGCTGCGAGCGGAGTTCTACTTTGGCGAGGACAGTCCGCTGATTTGCGACGAAAACGGAGATTTCACAAAACCCGATGTGTTCAGACGGAGATTTCACCGACTACTTGACGGAGCAGGGATAGAAAGCAAAGGTCTGCACGCACTACGTCATACGTTTGCGACAAACCTTGTAAACGGAGTAAGGCAACCCGACGGAACGGTTAAGGCGCTGACCGTAAGGCAAGTCGCAGATCTGCTCGGACATTCAACAACGCAGGTAACCGAGATGTATTATGTGAAAAAGGATAACAAAATGCTGGGTGGGATAACGGATGGGTTTTGTTTGTGAGGGGTTGCAGATTTTGTGAAAATATGATATAATGATCTTGTTTATCAAGAGTGTACGAAATAAAGCGAAAAATAAGAGTTTTGTGGTGTTTTATATAGAAAAAAGCAAAATGCAACCGGTAGTTGACACATTGAAAGCTGGCGGTTGGTAGTGTGCAAGTGCGATTTGTGCTATAATATAGGCACGATAAAGCGCAGGCTTTACGAATTTATCAAACGAGGTATTTTTATGATTTTGGCAGATAAGATTATTAGATTGCGAAAAAAGAATGGTTGGTCACAAGAGGAGCTTGCAGATAAAATGAATGTATCCAGACAAGCTGTTTCAAAATGGGAAAGTGCGCAAAGCATCCCCGATTTAGAAAAAATATTACAGCTTAGCAAGTTGTTTTGTGTTACAACAGATTATTTGTTAAAGGATGATATTGAGGATGAAGAATTTACGAATGATTCGTATGATGCGTCCGTTAAAAAAATCACCATAGAAGAGGCGAACATTTATCTCAATCAAAGAAAAAAAGCTTCTTGGCGTATTGCGCTTGCTACATTTTTATGCATTATATCTCCCATAACTCTCATTATTTTGACTATATTATCGGAACAACCTAATTCTATTGTAACGGAAATAACAGCATGCGTAATTGGATTAATTGTTTTGTTTGCTGTTGTTTTGTGTGCTGTTCCGATTTTTATCTATTGCGGATTTAAAAACCAGCCGTATGAATTTCTTGATAAGAATATTCCATTTGAGCTTGAATACGGAGTTAGAGGATTGGTAAACGAAAAGAAGAAAGCTTTAAGAACTGCTTATGTTACTTATAATATAATCGCAACCTGTTTATGTATTTTTTCTGTTATTCCACTAATTTTATTATCTTTTACGGAAAACGAGGTGCTTATTGCGGTTGCACTTGCTGTAGCTTTAGTTATTGTAGGTGTAGGCGTAGGAATGTTTATCGTAGTCGGAACTCAAAACGCAAGTATGCAAAGGCTTCTTAAAGAGGGGCACTTCGCTGAAAATCAGCGTTAAAATAAAGATTTTACGGAGATAGTTATATGAAAAATAAAAATACTGATTTTAAAGAAATTGGTGGTTTTAGCGTTAATGACAAGAAACCACAAACGGTATTGTCGGTAATGTTTTTGCTGATAGCAGGTGTTGGCGCAGGTATTGTGTTTCTTACTCAAGCATATGCAAACAATGTCGTTCCCGTTTGGGTAATAATATTGTCGGTAATTGCTTTTATCATCATACACGAATTGATACACATTGTATTTATGTCTGCTTTTTCAAAAGGTAAGATTAATGCTAAAATCAAATTTCCTACGATAGCTGTTGGTTCAGATGCGTATTTTAGTAAAGTGCAATATGTAATTATCGCATTAGCGCCTGTTATTATTTTGGGAATAGCGAGCTTGATTTGCTTATTATTGCTTCCACACAAGCTATTATTCTCTATATTATTAGTATTAAATTTTGCTACTGCAAGTGGAGATTATATTTTAACTTATTATGCATTAAAGCAAAATAAGAATACATATTTTGTGGATATGGCAGAAAAAACAATAATTTATTCACAATGCGATTGATTATAAATGTATTGAGTAAATTGGATATGATATAATAATTGTGTTAGTGAATAGTTTAATGAGGTAGTTTATACATGAATAAATATGAAAAACGTTCCCAAAAAAACTATGATAAAAAAGCAGAAAAATACGATTCTACATTTGACGGAAAATTTACTGTAAAATTAAATGAAACCTTATGTGATATGATTTCGACAAATGATGAAGATATTATAGCTGATGTTGCTTGCGGTAACGGACGCTTGTTGTATATGCTCGCTCAAAAAAAATCGTTTAAAGGATATGGCGTTGATCTTTCTGAAAAGATGATTTTAGAAGCGAAAAAGCAAAATCCTAAAATGGATTTTTTCGTTGCGGGGTGTGAAAATCTTCCGTTTAAAAATCAAGAAATAGATATAATGACGGTTTGTGCAGCATTTCATCATTTTCCGGATATTCAAAAATTTGCCCAAGAAGCAGGTAGAGTGATAAAGAAAAATGGAGAATTATATATCGCAGATGTATATTTGCCCACATTTTTCAGATTGATATGTAATCCATTTGTGAAGTTGTCAAAATCCGGTGATGTTAAATTTTATTCGCCAAAAGAAATTGTTGAACTGTTTGAAAATAATGGCTTTGTAAAAAATAGCGTTGAAATAAAAGGTAAGTTTCAACTTATAAAATTACAAAGAATTTGATTGATTTTATCGTAAATATGCATAAAAGGCTGACGAATTTTTAATCGTCAGCCTTGAATTTTTGATACTTTTTTGATGCTGTACTGTACGGAAATAGTTTCACGGTATAGCACCGAAAAGAAAAGTGAAATATTCGGCTTTGCCGAATGTGAAATAATCCACTTCGTGAATTGTGAAATATTTCCCTTCGGTCGATGTGAAATGAAATTTGCCCACATTCGCGTCAGCGAATATTTCACATTTGCGGAGCAAATATTTCACAGCAAAGCTATTTCACTTGCCTAAAGGGCAAATTTCGTTGAAAAAAGCCCAACGCGATTGCGTTAGGCTTTTTTCTTGGCAGGGGCGGGAGGACTCGAACCCGCGACCCACGGTTTTGGAGTGGCTTAAAAGTGCCGTGAAGCCTTGAAAATGCTCGCTTTTTTGCACGTTTCAACGCACTTTTCACACTAAACCACGTGTCGTAATTGTGTCTGAAAATTTTTGATGCTTTTTTGATGATATGATAAAATTTCAGCTTACATATTAGCCGCTAACGTACTTTTGACGCTCCTCAAAATTTGGGGAGCTATAAACAAAGAAGAATAATTTATAAAGATGAAAGGCTTAATGTAAAGAAAAAATAATTATTTTAATAAAGATACTTTACTTTTACGCTGAAATGTGATATAATTTTCAGCGTAAAAGGTAGGTGGTTTTATGACAAAGACGGAAAAGTTAAATGATTTAATTAAATTAAGTAATGGATATCTTTATATTGCCGATGCGGAGAAGCTTGGTATTTCTAAGGTTTATATTCGAGAATACGTTCTTGCTAACAATCTTGAACGTGTGGCGCATGGATTATATAAGTCTTCTGATGTTTGGACGGATGATCTCTATATTTTGACATTTAATAATAAAAAAGCGGTATATTCATTTGATACTGCTCTTATGTTAAATGGGCTAACCGAGCGAGAGCCATCGGAAATATTCGTCACTGTATCAAGATCATACAATGCTTCGCACTTGCGTAGTAAGGGTATTATTGTTAATTATGTTAAAGATGAATGGTTAGATTTAGGGCGAACTGTTGCTAAAACCGTCTATGGGAATGAAGTGTCGGTTTATGATATGGAGAGAACGATTTGCGATATTATTCGTGTGAGGGATAAAAAAGATCCGCAGATGTTTACCTATGCTATAAAAGAATACGCAAAAAGTGCAAATAAGAATCTCCCAAGACTTATGAAATATGCAAAGGAATTCGGCGTAGAAGCGGAATTGCGTAAATATATGGAGGTGTTGTTGTGATTATAAAGACATCAAGACAACTCAAGGATAAGGTATCGAATCTATCGGGAAATGACAGCAAGAAAGCGCAGACATTGATAAGAAAATATATGATGGAACGCTTCCTCGCAAGAATATCCCATTCAAAGTATAAAAACAACTTCATCCTCAAGGGTGGAATGCTCGTTTCTGCGCTTGTAGGCGTAGAATCAAGGGCTACTATGGATATTGATACAACCGTAAGAATGTTGCCTTTAACAAAGGATAATGCAATTGAAGTGATTGCCGAAATTATGAAAATAGATCTTGATGACGATATTTCCTATGAAATCAAAAAGGCTGAGGATATTATGGAAGAACACGACTATTCAGGCGTTCGTTTTACCATTTCGGTAACGCTTGAGAAGCTGCGTGATACCATTAAAATTGACATTTCCACCGGTGATGAAATAACGCCATCTGCTATTGAATTTTCTTATCCTATGATGTTTGACGACGAAAGGATTAATATTTGGTCATATAATCTTGAAACTATGCTTGCAGAGAAGCTTGAAACTGTTATTGCAAGATCAACGCTTAATACGAGGATGCGTGATTTTTACGATATACATATATTATGGTCAGAAAAAGCAAATATGATCAATATTGAAACGCTTCGTCGTGCAATTATCAATGTTGCTCGTAAGAGAGGAACTCTTGAACTCTTTGATAATATGGATGAAATTCTTGATGATATTGTGGAAAGCGATTATCTTCGTAATAATTGGAATAATTATAGAAAAGGCAGTTACTATGTTGGTGACCTTGAATGGGCGGATGTGCTTGAAATAACAGTTAATATACTAAAAAATGAGATTGGAAGCTTGAGCGTTAAGGCGTGAAAAGATGATTTTATAGTTAAATAAATTATTGCGAGGTTATTATGTCTGAAACGGATAATAAAAAATCAATTATAGATAATATCACACTTAAAGAGCTGATAGAAAAATATGGATTGCCGATAGATGTGAAAAAATCGTGGTGGTTTGGCGATTACTATTTTCGTGCAGAAAAAATTCAGCATACAGGCGTTGTTGCGGGTACAATTTTTAAAGATGGGAAAATACATGAGTCTAAAAGTTTTTCTCAAGGTGAGATTATGCAATTATTGACTCCTTCATCAATTGAAGAAAGTAAAAGTGCAAAAAAGAAATCTTATATATTCTTGCCTAATCCAAACAAATTGGATACCGATATTACGCATTATATCAAGGGAGAAACTAAACTTTTTGTTAAAAGTGGCAATTCAATCAAAGTTGCTATTTTTGACCATTTTAGAGAGAAAAATGATCAACTTCTCATATATGTGATTCCAGAAGGGGCAATAAATGTGAAATTCTATCCTTTCCCACAAAGTGAATTAGTATTTCCAAATAAGGATGATGCCAGAAGTAAAATTGATAAAGAAAGTCGTCGATTTGAAATTTCGCATTCTCGTAATATTGTTTCTGCATTTAAGAAAAAACCTAAATCGCGTAAGCCTTCTGAAAATACATCTGATGAGTATGAATATGAACGTGGATATCATCAAAAAGTGGATAGTAAATTAGAGGATGATTTGCGCATTCCTGAAGAAAATAAACGTGTCGCTCAATACGATTTGGCTTATGCAGATGAAGAATTAAGAGAAGAAATTGTTTCTGCTCGTGAAAATAAATATATTGTTGACGATCATACTATAATTTCACACAAAATAAGAAAGGAAACTGCTGATTCTCGTATTCTTTCTGCACAAGATGAGATATTAAGAATACGAGGAATACGCAGTAAACCTTATTTTGCACGAATAGATTGTGGAGAAAGTATGCGAGATTTGCATACAGTTTATCTTGGAAATGATGATATTGATGGATATGTTGTTTCTTGGAAAAATGCTGAATACGGTAATGCATATTATCAATCTTCTGTGCTTCAAGGACGACAAGATATTGTTTTAGCTTTAAAACGTATTGTGGATATTACATATGGTGATTTCAAGGGATATGAAGATGAGATTTCATTATATGCCGATGGTGACATTTTTGAAAAAACAGAGAATGAAATTGTTGAAGGAAAGACCGACGAACTTTTGAATAGATTGTTGCTCGAAAGTCGTGCGGATAAGCAAGTCCATGATATTATTAAAACCATACAAGGTGAGCAGTACGATATTATAACAGCGGATTTCAGAAAAAATGTAATAGTTAACGGATGCGCTGGTTCCGGAAAGACAATGATTATGTACCATCGCCTTTCCTATATGGCGTATAATTATCAATTATATCTTGGAAAAACACTTGACACTAATTTAGTATATATAATATCTCCGTCGCCGTTTTTTGATTCAAGTAATGATGAATTGTTAACAAAATTATCAATCGGTACAGTTTATCAAGCGCCATTTTCTAATTTTGTGGATAAACTTCTTGATTTATATTGTTCAAAAAAATCAATAATACCATTCTATGGATTAACGTCTTACTTGGATGCTCTTGGAGATAGTCCATCTGAATTTTTTAATACGAATGAGTTTAACTCGTTTACCGATGTTATTGAGGCGGTTGATGAAAACACTTTGTTATATAAACAATGGGCACTTTCTTTGATAAATCAATTTTTAACGGCACAGAATTTCAAAAAAATTGATTTTGAAGTGATTGCAAAATATGCAAATGAGGCTTCTACTTTTTTCTCTTCCTCGGATTATTATTATAATGAGTGTTTTGCAAATAAGAATAATGGTGAAACTAAATATTATTCAAAACAAGCCATTGTTGGAATATCTATGGAAAATGTAATCGCTGCTTTAAATACGAAGCATGGAAAATCAAGTGCTATATACAAGCAAAGATTGAAGAAAATAACCAAGTATCTTTCTATACTAAGATGTTGTTTATCATTAAAAACAAAGAAAACTTTAGGATCAGAAATTTCAACGGATATATCTGATTTTTGGGACTTGCTTGATAATACAAAAGTGTTTGAAAAAATGCTGTCAATTATCCTTGCGGAAAGATTGTTTGAATGTATATCCACTTCTGTAAATGTGGAAAGAGGATATATGCTAAAGTGTTTATATGCTTTTCAAAATACATATAGTAAAAATGAATCTGAAGTTGTAAAATTATATTTTCTACATTCTCTTAGTAAAAAATATGGTGCTATTGTATCCGAAGATGCTTTAGTTTTTGTCGATGAATTTCAAAATTATTCTGCTTTCGAGTTGCAATGTGTAAAAGAAGCTTATGAACATCCCGTATTTAACCTTTTCGGTGATTACGATCAGCGCATAGAGGAAAAGGGAGCAAACTTGAAAGCTCAATTGAAATCAATTTTAGTAGAACCTAATATATATAATATCAATGTGAATTATCGTAATGCGAAACAAATTACAGAATATATTAATAGATGTGTACATAAAAACATGCAATCAATAGGAGTAGATGGATCGGTTATCGAAGTTGCGCTCGAAGATTGTGATTTTAAACTATCTGATAGAACTGCAATTATTTGCAAGGATATTAAAATGGCATTAACATTTATTAAGCGATATATAGATGCTAAGCTAATAAATAATTCTACTTCTACTAAAGAATTGGCTATGGATAAATATACATTAATTACTGTTGATGATTCAAAAGGACTTGAATTTGATACTGTGTATGTACTAGATTATGGAATGTCAGATAACGAAAAATATGTTGCATATACTCGTGCATTAGATACGCTTATTGTTATTTCAGATGATTTAGAAGCAATAAAAAAATCTGAAGAGGAGGCAGAGAAAAAAAGAAGAGAGCAGGAACGGTTAACATTAGAAACACGAAAAAAAGAAGAAAATTTTCAAAAACATATTGTTGAGGAAAATGCTGAATATGAATTTGAAGAAGAAAAAATAAAAATTCGTGAAGAAGCTGAACGTAAACTACGTATGGAAATTGAACGTCAAGTTCGTGAAGAGATTGCACATGAAATTCGCGAAGAAATTGAACATCAACTAAGAGAAGAAGCAGATGTTGCTGAGAAGAGAAAAAAAGAATATAATCGAATGTGTAATGTTTGTCAATATTGTGGAGGACGTTTTAAGGGATTGCTCGTTAAGCGTTGCTCTGCTTGTGGTAAACGAAAAGATTATTAAAATATCTTTTTTAGTTTTTAGTTTTTAGTTTTTAGTTTGGCTAATTGGTTTACTTCTCCAAATTTGGGGCGCAATAAACAAAGAAAAAGAAATTTTCAAAATCAAGCGTTTTTTAGATGTGCAAAACAATAGTGAGCATCAGAAGAATTTACGGAGTTTATCCGTGTTCTTTCGATGCTCATTTTTTGTTTTTGAGAGTGGAGAATAATTCTAATTTCGCTCATTTATGGGCAATTTTGAGCCGAAAATCTCCGCCGTATTTTTTTGCAGGAATAAGCAAAGTCACCTTTCGGCGACTTTTGCGTTTTACATCGGTCGGCAACGCCGACCGAAAAGGGCGAAAAAGGCAGATGCTGCAAGGGCTTTTGAGGTTCGGGCGTGGGTGATTTTTGTTTTTTGAATTAGGGACAATTTTTCGAGTTTGTAGAGCCATTGGGGACAAGATTGCGAAAAAGTCCCATATTACAAGGAAAGTTGCGGCGACTTTCGTGCGCATTTAAAATAATTGTGTCTTGTATGATAACTTTTTCAAAATCGCTGGATATTCGAAAAATCTTGTGGTATTGTTGTAGTAAAAAAGTAAAGGAGGTTTAATTATGGCAACTAAAAAACTATTAACTAACGGAAATGCATTCAAGCGGACTGACGGTCGGTGGGGCGGTACTGTTTGGTTTATGGATGAGTCGGGCGAGCGTAAGCGAAAGAGTTTTTCGGGTACGACCAAGCAAGAGGTAAACAAGAAAATGACCGCCTATATTGAAGATTTTAACAATGAAATTGAAAACTTAATCGAGGCGAACAAGACGCTCAAAGAGAGTATGACGAATTGGTTGCAAGTTTTCAAATTTCCGTCGATCGAGCGCACAACATACGATAGGTATGAGTGTACTGCAATCAATCAAATATACCCATTGATTGGGGAGAAAACGGTCGGAAATATTTCTTCTGCCGACATTAAAAAAGTCCTCAATCATTGGATGAATGAGGGCTATGCCTATACAACGGTTAAAAAGGCGCACGTTATTCTCGGCGAGTATTTTAAATACTTGACTCAACAAGAGCTGATAAATAAAAATCCTATGCTATCCGCGCCGATGATTAAAAAGAGTAATTTTTATGCGATTCAAGAAAAGGAAGAATTGCCGACAGCCGAAAGCATTACGATTTTTACATCGGAAGAAATAGAAAAATTAAAGGCGGAAGCAGCGAAATCATACGCAACCGGAAAGAAGCTTTACCGCCAAGCAGGGGCGTATATTCTTATGCTCAACACGGGCTTGCGAGCTGGCGAGATGTTGGGCGTTTTGAACGCAGATATTGACATTGAGAGGCGAGTTTTACATCTTCAAAGGGGAGTAAAGGTTGTAAACAAACGCAACGGTGTGGAGCTTATTGACGGCTCTGTTGAGGTTAAGGTCGGCAAGCTAAAAAGTGCGACGAGCAAACGAGATATTCCGCTAAATGATGTCGCAATTCAAATGATAAAGGAGTTGCGAGAGGAGTTTTATTTCGGCGAGGATAGTCCGCTGATTTGCGACGAGAATGGAAATTACACCAAACCCGACGTGCTCAGACGGAGATTCCACCGACTTCTCGACGGAGCGGGGATAGAGAGTAGGGGTCTGCACGCGCTACGCCATACCTTTGCGACCAACCTCGTCAACGGAGTAAGGCAACCTGACGGAACGATTAAGGCTCTGACCGTCAGACAAGTCGCCGACCTGCTCGGACACTCAACAACGCAGGTGACCGAGATGTATTATGTGAAAAAGGATACAAGTATGCTCACTGGCATCACTAATGACTTCTGCCTATAATGACTCAAAAATTGCGTCGGAGTAAGCAAAGAAAAAGGTGACCGCAGAAAACGAAAATCTGCGGTCTCCTTGATGCTCTTTTGACGCTCATGATACTTTTTTGATGCTGTACTGTACGGAAATAGTGGCACACAATGTGATAAATGGCACGATTGTGCTTTCGTGTTGATTGAGAAAACGGTTGAAAAAGTAGATAGAAAACCGCTTTTGTACAGAAAAACACAGAAAAAAAGAAAACCGAAGCCTTTCGACTTCGGTTATTGGCAGGGGCGGGAGGACTCGAACCCGCGACCCACGGTTTTGGAGACCGGTACTCTACCAACTGAGCTACACCCCTGTGCACTTGACTATTATATCACATTCTTTTCTATTTTGCAAGTCTTTTTTTGAAAAAAATTGCATTTTCTTTTATTTTTATTCGATTTTCTTTTAATATCTATGATTTTTTGCCTTTTGAAACAATAAATTTTAATTTCTCCCTATTTAATATATTGATTTTTCTCTCTTTTTATGTTATACTTTTTTTATTACTTTAATATAGTAAAGCTTTTTGGAGGCTCTTATGAAGCTTATTGAACTTTTTAATCAAGACAAGATGCATCTTTCCTTTGAGGTTTTTCCCCCGAAAACCTCTACCGCCTTTGACAGTGTAAAGCATGCGACCGAAGAAATTGCAAAGCTTTCTCCGTCCTTTGTCAGTGTTACCTACGGTGCGGGCGGCGGTACGAGTCGCTACACTCTTGAAATTGCCGAAAATATAAAGAAGAACTACGACGTTCCCACTCTTGCTCATCTTACCTGTGTTTCCTCGACCAAGGAAACCGTACGTGAGCGCATAGAGCAGATTCACTCTGCGGGAATAGACAACATTATGGCTCTGCGCGGAGATCTTACACCTGAGCTTGAGGCTACCGACCGTTCAGCTTGGGCATACCGTCACGCAGTTGACCTTATTCGTGACATAAAAGAAAGCGGTTACGATTTTTGCATTGGTGGTGCTTGCTATCCCGAGGTACATCCCGAGAGTGCAAATCAAGCTGATGATATTAAATATCTTAAGGAAAAGGTTGATGCGGGTTGCTCATTTTTAACCACTCAGATGTTTTTTGACAACAATTTGCTCTACAATTTTCTTTACAAGATACGCGAGGCGGGTATAACCGTGCCGATAATTCCGGGTATTATGCCTATTACTAATGCAAATCAGATTGAGCGTGCGATAAAGCTTTCGGGCTCCTTTGTTCCTCAACGCTTTAAGGCGTTAGTTGACAAATTCGGTCACAATCCCGATGCTATGAAGCAGGCGGGAATTGCCTATGCTACCGACCAGATAATCGATCTTTTTGCCAACGGAATACTCAACGTTCACGTTTACTCGATGAACAAGCCCGACGTTGCGGCAAGTATTCAGTCCAATCTTTCAAGTATTATAGGTTGATTTAAAATGGCGTTGACCTTAGTAAAAACCTACGCCTTACCACCGATAGACAGGCGTGAGGTGCTTCGCTATGCGGGTGTGCGTTCCCAAGGTGGGGAAACCGACGAGCTAAACTGTAGACTTGATGAGGCAATCTCCTTAGTAGAGAACAAGCTGAGTCCCCGTGTTTGCTACTGTGAGCTTGATGTGTCCGAGTGTGATTTTTGTGGCTCGGTTGATTTAAAAAGAAATCTTCGTAGCAGTCATTCGGTTATTATTTTTGCCTCTACTCTCGGAGTTGAGCTTGACCGACTTATATTTAAATATTCGGTGCTTTCGCCCGCTACGGCTCTTTTGCTTGAGGCGTTGGGCAACGAGCGCATTGAGGCACTGTGCGACACCTTTAACGAGGATATGCGTAAATTAAAGCTTACGCTTGGCGAGTCGCTCCGTCCTCGATTTAGTGCGGGCTACGGAGATTTACCGCTTGAATATCAACGTAGGATTTTTGATATTCTTGATCCGCACACGCATATAGGGCTTACTCTTAACGATAGCCTACTTATGTCGCCCTCAAAGTCGGTTACGGCGTTGATTGGCGTTGAAAAAATAAAGGAAATATAAAAATGAAGCTTTTAGAACTTTTACAAAACAAAATTTTATATCTTGACGGTGGAATGGGTACGCTTTTGCAAAAGCGTGGACTCTCTGCGGGAGAACTTCCCGAGAGGTGGAATATTACTCACTCCGACGTTATCGTTGATATACACAAGGCATACCTTAACGCAGGCTCAAACGTAATAAGCACCAACACCTTTGGCGCAAATTCGCTTAAGTTCTCGGACGAGGAGCTTGATGAGATAATCAAGTCTGCGGTTGCCAATGCAAGGCGTGCTATCGAGCTTTCAAGTCAAGATACCGCCTTTGTGGCTCTTGACATCGGACCTACGGGTAAGATGCTCCGTCCCTATGGAGATCTTGACTTTGAGGATGCGGTTTCGGTTTTCTCTCGTACCGTTGAGCTGGGTGTTAAGTATGGAGTTGACCTTATCTTTATTGAAACTATGAACGATTCCTACGAAACTAAGGCGGCTTTGCTTGCGGCAAAGGAATGCTCCGAGCTTCCCGTATTCGTTTCAAACGCTTACGGCGAGGACGGAAAGCTTATGACGGGTGCCGACCCTCTTACTATGGTTGCACTTCTTGAGGGTATGGGTGCCGATGCGATTGGCGTTAACTGCTCGCAGGGTCCTTCGGCTCTTGCTCCTATCGTGCGTGAATATCTTAAATATTCCTCGTTGCCTATAATTATGAAGGCGAATGCGGGGCTTCCCACGGCTCTAAACGGTGTTACCGTTTTTGATATTGACGAGAAGCAATTTGCCGACGAGGTTTCGATTTTGGCTAAGGAGGGCGTAAGAGCTTTAGGCGGGTGCTGTGGCACTACGCCCGCTCACATAGAGGCTCTCGTTAATGCTACTAAGGATATCGAGCCCGTAGAGATTAAAGAGAAAAATATATCGGTCGTTTCCTCGTATTGCCGTGCCGTTAGATTTGGCGAGCGCCCCGTGCTTATTGGCGAGCGCATAAATCCCACGGGTAAGAAGCGTTTTAAGGAGGCTTTGCGCGCAGGGGATATCGATTATATTTTAAAGGAGGGAATTGCGCAGGAGGAAAAGGGTGCGCATATTCTTGACGTAAACGTTGGACTCCCCGAAATAGACGAGGTTCAGATGCTTCGCCGTGTTGCTTGTGAGCTTCAGGCAATTTCTCCCTTGCCCTTACAAATAGATACCTCGGATGCCCTTGCTATGGAGGCGGCGCTTCGCCGTTACAACGGTAAGGCTATGATAAATTCGGTAAACGGTAAGCCCGAGAGCATGGCGGCGGTATTTCCGCTTGTTAAAAAGTACGGCGGACTTGTTGTTGCCTTGACACTTGATGAATCAGGTATACCCGAAACGGCAGAGGGCAGACTTGAGATTGCTCGACACATTCTTTGCGAGGCGGAGAGCTACGGAATTTCCAAGAAGGATATAATTTTTGATCCGCTTGCGCTTACCGTAAGCGCTGATGATAATGCGGCAATTCAGACGCTTCGCGCGGTGGAAATGATAAAAAATGAGCTTGGTTGCCTTACCTCGCTTGGTGTTTCTAACGTTTCGTTTGGACTTCCGTCAAGAGAAACGGTTACCGCTACGTTCTTTACTATGGCGCTTACAAGGGGCTTGTCGGCGGCTATAATGAACCCTTACTCAATTGATATGCAAAAGGCGTATTACTCGTACTTGGCTCTTTCGGGGCTTGACGCAAGCTGTGCAAAATATATTGAATTTGCCTCGGCACTTCCTATGCAGCAAAGCGCAACTCAAGCAGTGCAGGGCGTTGCAACGGTAAATAGCGGGGAAGAATTTAAATCCGAGCTTCAGCGTGCGATAATTAAGGGTCTTTGCACCGATGCCGCAAGGCTTGCCTCGGAGCTTATTGCCTCGGGTATTTTGCTTCTTGACGTTGTTCAAAATGAGGTCATACCCGCTCTTGACACAGTTGGAGTCGGATTTGAGAAAAAGACGGTTTATCTGCCCTCGCTTCTTATGAGCGCAGAGGCAGCAAAGGCTGCGTTTGAGGTTGTTAAATCGCATATGCCCGCAGGCGAGGGTAATGCAAAATCGACGGTTGTTATTGCCACCGTTAAGGGCGATATTCACGATATCGGTAAAAATATCGTTAAGCTTTTGCTTGAAAATTACGGCTTTAACGTGGTTGACCTTGGACGTGACGTAGCCCCCTCGGCTATCGTTGATAAGACTGTTGAGCTTGGCGCTCCCGTGGTTGCCTTAAGCGCTCTTATGACGACGACTGTTCCCGCTATGGAGGAAACGATTAAGCTTCTTCGCATATCTGCCCCCTTTGCAAAAGTGGTAGTTGGCGGTGCGGTGCTTACTCAGGAATATGCAGATATGATTGGCGCCGATGCCTACGCTAAGGACGCTATGGGCGCTGTTAGGTATGTTGAGAGTATTGAATAACGTTATAAATAATGCGGGGATGGAAGCTTCTTGAAAGAAGCTTTCCTTCCCCGTAACCCCATCCTTCAAGAACCTTGAAGTGAGGGGGATTTTTTTGTTTTTGTGAGGACGATATCTCATAGGTGGAAAGTTAACATCCACCACTATCGCACGAACCCCCAAAGTTCGCAAGCTTACTTCGGGGAACCCCGCGGTGGTCCCCCTTCTCTCACAAGAGAAGGCTATATGTGCGAATATTATCTGTTCGCCCGTTTGCATCAAATTAAATTGAAACGATATTTGAGCGCATTATGTAATAAAAAAACTTCCCTTTCAGGAAGTTTTTTGGTGTTACCTTTTTTTCAAAAAAGGTAACGAAAAATACTTAATACAAGCTAACTACCCCATAGCCTCGCCCGATGCGAGGAGGTAGGGGGTAATGTTATCAAGAATTTCGTCGGGAGATTCAGCCGAGGGCTTGTCGCACCAAAGGCAGAAGGCACCGCCGTATATTTTGTGCTTGGCGGGGTCAACTCTAAAACGAGAGGTGGGCGAGTCGAAAACGTAGGCGCTCCAATCGTTTTTTAGCTGAGAGGGAGTAATACCGCTCTTCATACCCGAGCCGAGAACGTAGTAGGTGTAAAAGTTTAGGAGATTGTAGATTTTGTAGCCCTCGTCAAGGTAGGTAAATACGTTGTTTTTTGCGCCGTTTGCGTAGGGCATCCAAAACTCGATATCGATGCTTTTATCAAGCTCAACAACACGCCTCCAATCGGTGTCGCCACTCCTAAGAACATCATCGTTCCACATACGCACCGAGGTGTAGCCAAGCGAGCGCATAAGACCTGCGCTTTCATTCATATATAACAAAAACGCATCGTAGGCAGCGGCTTTTTCGTTGCCCGTTTTGTTTTGTGCAAGTGATTGCCAATGGTCAAGGCTCTGCCATTTTGAGTAGGAATCGTCGATATTTTCTCCAAAGCCCAAAAGCTCGTCGCCTCCGATATCAAAGGATTTAGCGCCAAGAGAATGGAAAAGCTCGCCGTATTCAATTAAAAGTGCGTGCGCAAATCTAACTGCCTCGGGATTTGAAATATCTATTCCGCGAGAGAATCGCCTTTGCGCATCCTCGCCCGGAATACTCGAGCCCTGAACTATCGAGCGCTTGCCGTTTTTGTGGAAATAATTTCCGATATCCGTACCGTAATGCTCGTTATATCTTTTAACCGCATAATTCATATGCCCGGGGGAGTCAAAGGAAGGAATAAGGTCTATTTTGTAATCGCTTGCAATCGAGGCGATATAGCGCATTTCCTCCTGAGTGAGAAATTTTTTATCGTTTTCTGCTTCTCCGTTTGCCGCACCGTGAACGCAAAGCGTGTGATCGCCACCCGCAAGCCACGGAAATTGCTTTGATTCAAGTCTAAGCCCCATTTCCTCGGAGAAGTGGAGGTAAAGGGTGTTCAGCCCCGCAAGCCTTAGCGTGGGAATCATTTTTTCAAACCATTTCGGAGAAAAATATTTTCTTCCGCAATCAAGAAAAAATGCACGCTCATCTACGTTGTAAATAGTGTTTTTACTCATTTTTTATAAATTTTATAATTTCAATCTTTTTTCTTTTTTAGTGTGGCAATACCGAAAATAGCCGATATCGCAATAATAGCCGATATCGAGGTTGAGGCAAAGCAACCGTTTATCATATTTGCAATATCCTTGCCGTCCTTTTGGGGGCTTGAGGGGGTGCTTCCGTTAGAGTCCTGTGAGGAGCCTTCGCTTGCATTAGCGCCATTCTGCGAGGTTGATTGCTCGGTGGAGCTACCGCTAACCGAGCCACCTTCGATGCCCGAATTACCGTTGTCGGGGATATTGCCCGCACCGTTTTGGCTACCGCCTTGAGAGCCACCTGAGCCTTGTGAGTCGCCCGATTCGTTTGAATTGCCCGAGCCTTGTGAGTCGCTCTCGTCAGGTGCTTGGCTTGAAAAGCTTATTGAGTCGGTTGCCTCGTTATACTTACCGTCTACCTCGTCGCTAATTGCCGCAATGGTTATCTTTAAGCCTCTTATGCTTTTGGGAAGAGTAAAGCTACCGTCAAAAAATATCCTTTCGCCGTCGTTGATTTGATAATAAAATTTAACCGTCGGTAAATCCTTGAGCGATTTTGAATACTCGTTTTCAACGCTTGCCGTTACGCTAACGGTGTCGCCTCCCTTGTAGGAGGATTTGTTGGTTGAAAGCGTAACTTTTGGAGTGCTTTCTTTAACCTCTATTTTTATTTCTGCCTCTATCTCGTTATACTCGGCGCTCGTGGGAGTAAATACTACTGTTACGGTGTCGCCGTTTTCGGGAATAAGGCTTACATCCTTAAAGCTCCACGTGCCTCGTATCTCGTTTTGATGCAGGCTGTCTATTACCTCTCCGCCCGTGATGCTTGATTTATCTAAGCTCTGACCGTATTTAACGCTTGATGCGGTGGGGAGCGACTTAAGGGTTGCCACGCCGATATTTACGTTTTTCGTGTACGCCTTTATTCTTGCGTTAAATTTAGTAGACGTATTGCTTGGGTCGGCGGGGTCGTAGAATGCGTTATCGTTTATCGAAAAATAGGTTTGATTTAGTAAAACCTCTGCGTCGGATTCAACGAGGACGGTGCTTCCGTCCATTATATTTTGGTCGGAGTCAATTGCAAGGTACGCATCGGTTTCTATAAGAACTATAAAGGTGTCGCCCTTGTTTAGCATTACCGATTTCGTAAGCGGAATAGTGGTAAAGCCTGCCTCGGTTAATATGCCGGATTGCTCGTGTATGGGTGTACCCTTATTGAATTTGCTTGGGGTAAGCTTGTCGGGATTTACGTATATCTTAAGCGAGTAATTTGCGTTTGGCGTATCGTAGGTAATAAGGCTTACCGCCATAAGCTCCTCGTTGTCCTTTGCGGTAAAGATGTTTGCCGCCGAGGTTTTATCGTAATTAGAGTAGGTAAGCGAGAGTCCGCCATCGTGCTGATAATTGTTGTCGTAGGCGTATTCGCTTGCGGGGGTAACGTCAAATGCCGTTGCCGAAATTACGCTTTTATCCTCGTAGGATATCCAAAAGTAGCCGTTGAGTCCCCAATTTTCGCCCCAACTGTTTTTAACGAGCCACGCTCCGTTGCTTTTAGGACGTGCGCTTGACTTAAAATTCGTGCGAGGGTAATTATCGTTCCAGCCAACTATTGTAACCGCATGGTTAGAGGTGTATGCGTTGGGACAGTAGTGGGCGTATATCTTGGTCGAGGCGCTTGTATAGTTAATATAAGAGTCGCTTGAATAATATGCGGTTTCCACTGCGCCGTAGGTCATTATTGCTTGCTTAACCTTATCGATATCGTTGGGTAGGGAATAGGTGTATGCGCCGTTAAGGTAATACTCAACGTTTCCGTACATTAGGCTATCGTTAAGCGTTAGGTCGGGGTTTTTTGTAAAGTCATCGTACTCCGCCACGCTCTCGTCAACGAGTCCTATCCAATTGGAAAAGGTAAATATCGGAAGCTGAGAGTAGCCGCCGTTTTTATAGAAGGGCGAAATAGCGGTTATCGTATCGCCGGTATCACGCTCGCCGTTGTAGGCAAAGTATGCAAGATGAAGCTCGGAGAGGTCTATATCGTTCGGGTCTGCGCCGTGGTTTTTTATAGCCTCGGCCTCACAGCAGGCAATAGCCGCAAACGCCCAGCAGTTGCCGTAATCGCCTTGCGACTTTACCGACGTTACGTTTTCCAAATTCATATAATTACTGTTATATGCGCTCGGTGTTGTGCTTGCCGACGCTAAAATAGCGCTTGAGGAAAGAGCGGTTATTATAAAAATTAGTGATATGATTGCGCAAATGGCTTTTTTCATATGGTCACCTCGTAAAACGTTAAGCATATATAATAATTATATCATAATAATTATTAAAATACAAGCATAAAAAAGATATTAAAATGCTTGAAAAAAGCGTATACGTGTGGTATAATAACTGTGTATGTGAATACAGCTATATTTTTTGAGATTTTAAATTTTTTTGAAGGGAAGTGCGGATATGAGTGCAGACGGGTGTTATCGAGGTATAACTGAATATTACGCAGGTCACGCTCCGCACGGTCTTGGCTTTTAAGACGGAACGTACCTTAGAATATAAGGAGGAAACGCTATGCTTGAAAATCAAGAAAACAAAAACAACGAAAATAACGATAATAACGAAAACAACGAAATTGTCGAGGAAATTTCCATAGAGGAGGAGCGTGATTACGGCTCTGCGATACTCTCAATTATCCGCGGAGATAATGATGACGAGCTTCTTCGTGAGCTTCTTTGCGATTACCACGACAACGATATAGCGTCAATTCTTGACGAGCTTACTCCCGACGAGCGTGAGCGACTTTTGCGAGTGCTTGGAATTGATGCGATGTCGGATATTTTGCCATATGCCGACGATGCGGCGGAATATATTGCCGAAATGGATGCCGACGAGGCGGCGGACGTCATCGAGCAGATGGAAATTGACGATGCGGTTGAAACCCTCGAGGCGCTTGACGAGGAAACTCGAAACGAGCTTTTGGAGCTTATCGAGGAGGAGGTCAAGGAGGAGATAGAGCTTATTGCCTCCTACGGCGACGATGAATTCGGTAGCGCTATGACCACGAATTTTATTTCGATAGAGCGCACGAATGACGTTAAGGGTGCTATGCGCTCGCTTGTTGAGCAGGCGGCGGAGAATGATAACATCTCAACGATATTCGTAACCGAGGACGGCACGTTCTACGGAACTATAGATTTAAAGGAGCTTATTGTTGCAAGAAGCTCTGTGTCGCTTGAGGATTTGATTTCGCTTAACTTCCCCTTTGTTTACGCAAAGGAGAGCATTTCGGAAAATATAGAAAAAATTATAGATTACGCCGAGGAGCTTATTCCCGTGCTTGACGAGCAAAAAAAGCTTATCGGTGTTATTACAACGCAGGATATACTCGATCTTGCAACGGCAGAGCTTACCGAGGACTACGCACGATTTGCGGCTCTTAGCTCGGATGAGGATATAAGCGAGCCGATATTTAAGAGCGTTAAAAAGAGAATACCGTGGCTTGCAATACTTTTGTTCTTGGGACTTATAGTTTCCGCCGTGGTAGGACTCTTTGAGGGGATAGTTCAGGAGCTTCCGCTTATAGTAAGCTTCCAATCCTTGATTCTCGGAATGGCGGGTAACGTTGGAACGCAGTCGCTTGCGGTTACCGTTCGAACCCTTAACGCCGAGCAGATGAACGCAAAAAAGACCTTTAAGTTTATTTTCAAGGAAACGCGCGTAGGCTTTATGAACGGACTTATTATAGGCATCGGCTCGGTGCTTATAATAGGTGGATATCTCTGCTTGCGCGGAACGGCTCCCACTCTTGCATTTACAACGGCGGGATGCGTTGCTCTTGCTCTTTGCTTTGCAATGATGATTTCGGGACTTACAGGTGCGGGAATACCAATGATATTCTCAAAGCTTGGCATAGACCCCGCTATTGCATCTGGTCCGCTTATAACAACGCTTAATGACCTCGTGGCGGTTATCAGCTACTACGGCCTTGCGTATATATTGCTTTTAAAAATAGCGTTTTAACTTTAATTTAACACGGAGGCTTTTGATTTGAATATAAAGCAAAAAATAAAAGAAGCCGCCGAATTTCTTGGTAGAAGGGGACGGCGGATAGAACTGATATTCTTCGGCTTAATACTCGTTTTCGTATTTTTCTCGCCGTTGTTTTTCTATTCCTACACAGAATATCTTTTTGCATGGCTTACCGAATATATAGTAGAGTCTGCACACCTAACTCCTACGCAGGGCGAAGGCTTGCTTTCGGTTTTTGACATAGCGGCGCTTTGCTTTGCTATTTTGCTTGCAATCTTCGTTACGCTACCGATATTCTCCTGCTTCTTTAACTACGCATATCGACTCTATCGCGAGGGAATTGCCGGAGGCAAGCGTTATCTTTCCTTTGGTAAGCGAGGATATTTTGGCGCTATCGGCTCGGGTGCGGTAATTTGCGGAATTTTTGCGCTTTGCTTAACTCCCGTTGTGACCTTTGTTACGCTTGGAAATCAACTCGTGTTTTCCGAGGATGAGCGCATAGTAATACTCGTTAAATATCTTTTTATCTTTGCGATTGCGGCAGGACTCGTGCTTGGATTTTTGATATTTATGCTCTTTAGACCCTTCTTCCTTTTCGTGTATTATATATCAAGAGGCGAAAAAGTGACAAGAGCAGTAGCTGACAGTGTAAGACGAATGCGCTCGCCGAGGGCGAAGCAGATTTATATGGGATATATAAAGGCATTTTTGCCGTCGCTTCTTTTATCGCTTGCGTCGGTTTTGGTAATATTTTTAATTGATACGCTACCCAAAATGTCTATAGTTTACTTTGAGGCTGCCGACGAGATTATTTACGGCGAGCAGCAATAGCTTACTAAAGAAAAAATATACTTTAATATAAAGAGGAACTGAAAAATGAAAGAGAAATTTTACATTACAACGGCAATAGCCTACGCTTCAAGAAAGCCTCACTTCGGTAACACCTACGAGGTTATTATGACCGACGCTATTGCAAGATACAAGAGAGCGCGTGGCTACGACGTATTCTTTTGCACAGGTACCGACGAGCACGGTCAGAAGATAGAGGACCTTGCAAACGGTGCGGGTATCACACCTCAAAAGTACGTTGACGGTGTTGCGGGCGAAATCCGTGGAATTTGGGATAAGATGAACACAAGCTACGATTATTTTATCCGCACCACCGACGATTATCACGAGGCTACCGTTAAGAAGATATTTAAAAAATTCTACGAAAAGGGCGATATATACAAGGGCAAGTACGAGGGCTGGTATTGCACCCCCTGCGAGTCCTTCTTTACCGAAACTCAGGCGGCAGAGGGTAAGTGCCCCGACTGTGGCAGACCCGTGCAGAAGGCAAGCGAGGAGGCTTACTTCTTTAAGATGAGCAATTATGCCGACAGACTTATGGCGCATATCGAGAGCCATCCCGAGTTTATCGAGCCTGAGTCAAGAAAAAAGGAAATGGTTAACAACTTCTTAAAGGCAGGACTTCAGGACCTTTGTGTTTCACGTACCTCCTTTAAGTGGGGAATACCTGTTGATTTTGACGATCGCCACGTTGTTTACGTTTGGCTTGATGCTCTTACTAACTATATCACGGCTCTCGGCTATGATGCGGATAAGTCATACGAGGAGCAGAGCGAGCATTTTAAAAAGTATTGGCCCTGCGACGTTCATATAATCGGTAAGGATATTCTTCGCTTCCACACCATTTATTGGCCTATATTCCTTATGGCGCTTGATATTCCGCTTCCTAAAAAGGTATTTGGACATCCTTGGTTTAACTTTGGCGTTGAGAAGATGTCAAAGTCACGTGGAAACGTTATTTACGCAGATTCTCTTGCAGAGAGATTCGGCGTTGACGGAGTAAGATACTACGCTCTTGCCGAGATGCCCTATGCATCCGACGGAAGCATTACCTACGATGCGGTTATTAAGAGATTTAACACCGACCTCGTAAACAATCTTGGAAACCTCGTTAAGCGTACTCTTGATATGCAAAAGAAGTATTTTGACAAGGAGGTTTTAGCCCCCACCGCTCCCGAGGCTCTTGATGACGAGCTTTCTGCGGCTTGCGTTAAGGCGTATAACGAGTATATCGCTAATATGGACGGCTTCCGTATTGCGGACGCTATCGATAGCGTAATAGAAATGCTTTCCCGCGCAAATAAATATATTGACGAAACCACTCCTTGGACTCTTGCAAAGGACGAGAGCAAGAAGGAGCGCTTGGCAACGGTTCTTTATAACCTTCTTGAGGCTATCCGTTGGGGCGCTACTATGCTTTATCCCATTATTCCCCAAACCGCAGAGGAGATACTCGAAAAGCTTTGCGTAGAAGGCGTAGACTTTGAGTCTATCGGCACTGCGGATAAGTTTGGCGGTATCAAGGTTGGCTCTGTTTTGGGCGACTCGAGAGTTATGTTTGCAAGAATTGACGAGGCTAAAATGCTTGCCGAAATAGAGGCAGAGCGTGAGGCGGCTCGTATTGCCGAGGAAAAGGCTAATGCAAAGCCCGAAAAGCCCGAGGGCTGCGCTCTTATCGGTATCGAGGACTTTATGGGCGTTGAGCTTCGCACCGCAAAGGTTCTTTCCTGCGAGCGTGTTCCTAAGGCTAAAAAGCTTCTTTGTATGCAGCTTGATTTGGGATATGAGCAGCGTCAGGTTGTTTCGGGTATTGCGGCTTACTACACTCCCGAGCAGATGATTGGCAAAAAGGTTATCATCGTTGCAAACCTTAAGCCCGCAAAGCTTTGCGGAATTGAGTCACAGGGTATGATTCTTGCAAGCGGCGAGGAAGACGTAAGAGTCGTATTCTTGGCAGAGGACACTCCTCTTGGCGAGCGTGTGAGGTAATTAAATTTATGCTATTGGAAGAAATAAGAAATACCGATTGTGCGTTTTTTGATTCGCATGCGCATTATTACGATGAGCGTTTTCGCGGCAAAAAAAATCCACACGGTGTTGATGCGCTTCTTGACGCTCTTTTCGAACAGGGGATTTTGGGTATTATAAATGTTGGCACAAGCTATTCTTCGGCTTTAGAGGTTATCGAAAAAGCAAAGCAGTATGAAAAAATGTATGCGGCGGTTGGTGTTCATCCAAGTGACCTTGATAGTGACGGAATGTCTTATGTTGAGCAGATAGCCAAAATACGTGAGCTTGCAAAAAATCGTGAGGAAAATAAAATAATTGCAATTGGCGAGGCTGGGCTTGACTATTATTGGACTCAAGATACTAAAGCAGAGCAAAAGGATTGCTTTGAGCGTCAGCTTGCTCTTGCAGAGGAGCTTTCGATGCCTATTATAATTCACGATAGAGAGGCTCACGGAGATTGCTTTGAAACCGTTTTGCGCTATCCTAACGTTAAAGGCGTTTTTCATTGCTATAGCGGTAGTGCCGAAATGGCTAAGGAGCTTATAAAACGTGGTTGGTATATTTCTTTTTCGGGTGTAATTTCATACGATAATGCCGAAAAAATTAAAGGCGTTGCCGCAATTGTTCCCGATGATAAAATTTTAATAGAAACCGATGCTCCTTATCTTACTCCTCAACCATATAGAAATAAATTAAATCATTCGGGTAGGCTTTTCTATACTGCATCTGCTCTTGCTCGCGAGCGCGGTGTTGATGTGCGTACTATCTCGGATATTACTTACCGTAATGCGAGAGATTTGTTTGGAATTTAATAGTGGTATTTTGTGGGGAAAGAAAACTTTTTGAAAAAAAGCTTTTCTTTCCCCCATACCCCCATTCTTTCAAAAACCTTGAAAAAAGGGCTTTTATTTTTATCATAATTAGTGCGTTTGACGATGGAACGTGGTGTGTTCGCACTGAACCTCGATTGTAGGGACCGGCGTCCTCGACGGTCCAAAAACCTAGGATTTTATGTTGTCATCAATCAAGAAAAACATAAACAAAAATGCGGGAGGGGAGGGGCGTGCTCCTCCCGAATAAATAATTAAATTTGCATTTGTTTAAAATGGACCGTCGAGGGTGTCGGTCTTATTTTTATTTCTCGAAAAAATCGATATTATTGGTTAAATAAAAAGCTATCTCAAGCACGTGCTTGAGATAGCTTTTTAATAATATTAAATATTACTTTTTCTTCATTTCCTCAAGGATAGCCTTAAGAAGGTCCTCGGTTGTAGGATTAATAAGGCGGTCTGCTTCAGCCTTTGCCTTAGCCTCTGCCTCGGCTTTAGCCTTAGCCTCTGCCGCTGCGGCTTCCTTTTCGGCAATATAAGCCTCAATGTTCTTTTTGGTGGGCTTAATTCCACGAGATTTCATTATCTTGCGGTCTTCCTTGGTAATCTTTTTCATTCTGCTTTCAAGATTTTCCGAGTTCTCACGCATAGAGTTAATGGTTTTAACTATGCAGAAAAGAACGAAAGCAACGATAAGGAAGTTGATTATTGCTATAATAAATGCTCCCCAGTCGATGTAAATTGAGTTTTTAAGGTCGATTTCTGACGTAGGCACGCCCGCCTCGTCAAGAACGTAAACCTTTTCGCCAAGGAATGTGTAGACCTCTGAAAGAGCATCCTTGCCGAGTATGAGTCTTAAAATGTGGTTAATGATAGGCTTTAATATGTTATTGCTGAGAGCGTTTACAATTGCGGTAAAGGAGCTACCAACGATAACACCGACAGCCATATCAACGATGTTGCCGCGTGTGATAAATTTCTTGAATTCGCCAAAAAACTTTTTCATAATTTCCTCCTAATATTTAATTCATATTTAATTTTTACAAGGATAATTATACAGTATTTTTGTCGATTTGTCAAGCAAATTCAAGAATTGGAACCTTTTTGGGCGTAACTTCGGGGGTTTTGTGCTTTATGGCAAAGGCAAGAGCCCTCCTTTTTAGCCTAAACGCCGAGCTTCGGGAAATCTCCATAATATCGCCACAGCGCTCTATAGGCTCGCAATCGATATAATGCAGATATAATAAAATTTTCTCGCTTGAGTTTGGCAGAGCGAGAATAAAATCTCTTATTTCAAACATTTTTACTCTTGCAAGGGTAAGGTCGCCCGGGCGCTCGCTTGACCATTCACGTGTGCGCAAGAACTCACGCTCGTATTTTTCAAGCTCGAGAAGGTCACGGTAAAGCCTGTAGCCCGAAAGATAATTTTTCATTTCCTCGATTTGTGATTGATTGCTTTTGCTTGATGAATTGCTTAAAAACAGCGTCTTTGCTATATTGGTCATTGTTTTCCTTTCTTAAATATTTACAGGTGATATGAAAAAATCGTATATGCGCATCAAGTATATCTTGGGGTTAGGTGCGCTAATGTGGCGCATTCGCCACAGAAAAATTTGTTGCCTTTAAATTGAAACGGATTGCCTCGGTAGATTTTGCTGCCACACCGAAAGCAAACGCCGAGCAAGCCGAATATCAATTTTTTAGGTGTGTCCTGCGTTGGACACGAGCCAAAGCAAAATGGCTCCTTACAGTATTCGCACAAGTCTTGAATAGCTCCTCCTTTCTTATTTATTATTTAAAAATGTATTTCGCATTTGTTTATTATAAAAACCTCTTGACAAATTAAAAGGTATGGTATATAATAAACTTACTGATTAAATTATAACGGATTTCCGAATTGTTGTCAATAGTTATTTCGCATTTCCGTAATATTTGTTTATTCCTACAATATGGAGGCATAAATGGACTATAATATTTTTGAAAAATTACTAAAAATGAATAAAACCACCGTTTACCGCGTATCAAAGGAAACGGGTATAGCCGCCTCAACCCTTAGCGATTGGAAAAGCGGACGCTCGGTTCCAAAGCTTGATAAAATAAAGCTTATTGCAAATTACTTTGACGTTCCGCTTGAGTATATGCTTACGGGAGATAGCGACACGCTTTTAATTGAGGATAGCAGTGCAAAGCGAGCGCCGTTTCAGCGTGGAAAGCGAGTTGCGATAATTGGAGAGATACGCGCAGGCTCGCCGATTATAACAAACGAGTCGATACAGGGCTACGAGTATGCCGAGGTTGCGGATGCCGAGGAGTATTTTTATCTTCGTGTGCAGGGCGACAGTATGAAGAATATCGGAATGATAGAGGGCTCGCTCGTGCTTTTTCACAAGCAGCAGTACGCCGAGGACGGAGATATAGTTGCTTGCCTTGTTGGTGGGGATAGCGCAACAGTTAAGCGCTTTAGACGCTCAAAGAAAAATATTTTTCTCGTTCCCGAAAACGATGATTACACCCCGATAAGGCTTACCACCGATGATTTTGAGTCGGGCGAGGCACGTATTCTCGGAGTTGCGTGCGAAATTAAAATAAAGCTGTAAGGATTAAAAATATAAATAAGGATATAAAAGATGATTGCTTTAACAGTAGATAATATTTCTCATTCCTTTGGTACGAAGCCTGTTCTTGCGGATATTTCCTTCTCGCTTGACGAAAGCGATAGGCTTGGCGTTATAGGCGTTAACGGCTCGGGAAAATCAACGCTTTTTAAAATATTACTTGGCGAGCTTGAGCCTGAGCAGGGCGGAGTTTATATTTCCAAGGATAAAAGCGTTGGAATATTAAAGCAGGACGATGCTATGGCGGCGTTCTCAGATGACGAGCAGAATATGCCTGTGCTTGAGGTAATGTATAATTCCTTTCCGCATCTTCTCTCAATGGAGAGTAGGCTGCTTATGCTTGAGGAGCTTTTGCACAGCGGAGATGAGGGCTCGGAGGAGTATTCCCGTGCCGTGCGTGAGTATTCAACGCTAAATGAAAAATTTATCGCCGAGGGTGGACTTGAGTTCAAGGCTCGATGCGCCTCGACATTGCTTAAGATGGGCTTTGACGAAAAGGACCAAGGGCGCTCCTTTTGCGAGTTTAGCGGAGGGCAGAGAACTCGACTTGCTCTAACTCGTGAGCTTTGCCGTGCACCCGATATTTTGCTTTTGGACGAGCCGACAAATCACCTTGATATGGAAACGCTCCAATGGCTTGAGGGCTTTTTGTCATCATATAAAAAGTGCTTGCTCGTTATCTCACACGATAGATATTTTCTTGATAGAGTAACTAATAAAACGCTTTGCATTGAGAATAACCGCGCAAGGCTTTATAACGGTGGCTACACCAAGGCGATGGAGCAAAAAAGGGTTGACCGTGAGATAGAGGAGCGACATTATAAAAATCAGCAAAGGGAGATAGCACGTCAGGAGGCGTATATCGCTCAGCAGAGGGCTTGGAACAGAGAGCGGAATATTATTGCCGCCGAGAGCCGTCAAAAGCTGCTTGATAAAATGGAAAAAATAGAGCGTCCGCAGGATGCTCCTAAGGGCGTTAAAATTAGATTTGCCGATGCCCCTGCAAGCGGAAACGAGGTTATGAACGTTAGGGATATAGCGTTTGCCTACCCCGGAGGTAGGAACGTGCTTTTGGATGTAGGCTTTGGCGTGCGTAAGGGAGATAAGCTCTTTTTGGTGGGCGCTAACGGAAGTGGAAAGTCAACGCTTATAAAGCTTATACTCGGTAAGCTTTTGCCATCCTCGGGATATATCGAGATGGGATATAACGTTCGACTTGGATATTATGATCAGGAAAACCAAAACCTTTCTCCGCAAAACACCGTTTTAGAGGAGCTTTGGAGTGCTTATCCGCATCTTACCGAGCTTGAGGTGCGTAACACGCTTGCTCAATTTAGATTTATCGGTGACGACGTTTATTTGCGTGTTTGCGAGCTTAGCGGTGGAGAGCGAGCGCGGCTTACTCTTTCAAAGCTAACTCTTATGCAAACTAATTTACTCGTGCTTGACGAGCCGACGAACCACCTTGATATAGCATCGCGTGAGGCACTTGAGGAGGCGCTCGACTCCTACGAGGGAACCGTTGTAATAGTTTCGCACGACCGTTATTTTATCGAAAAGCTTGCAACGAGAATAATAGATATTATTCCCGCATCGGAGGGCGGTGGCTCGGTTGACGTTACGGTGCTAAGCCGAGGTCAGGGCTATTCCGAGCTTTGCCGTGACCGTGAAAGACGTCAGGCACAAAAGGTTGAGGCTTTGGACGGTAGCGTATCCTCAATGAGTAGTGCAAAGGAGCAATATTTAAAAAATAAAAAGGAAAATGCCGACTCACGCAAGGCTAAAAAGCAATTGGAACGCTTGCAAAGGGAGGCAACGAAAATCGAGGAGGAGCTTACCCAAATCGATGAGGAGATGAACGGCGAGGCGGCGTACGATTATAACCGTCTTACCGAGCTTGATGAAAAAAAGAACGCTCTTGAGGAGCGCTTGCTTGAAATTTATGAGGAGCTTGAGGGCTAAGCTGAATTTAGGAGGTAATAAAAATGATAGGAATTATTGGCGCTATGAGCGTTGAGGTTGCCGAGCTTAAGGCGAAGGTTACAGACGCAAAAAAGGAGATTGTGTTCGGCACGGAATATGTAAGCGGTAAGCTTTGTGGCAAGGATGTTGTTATTGCACAGTGCGGAGTCGGTAAGGTTTTTGCGGCTACCTGCGCTTCAACTATGATACTGAAATATAACGTAAATGCAGTGATAAATACTGGCGTTGCGGGAACTCTTGTTTCTTGCCTTAATATACTTGACTTTGCGGTTTCCTCGGCGGTTGTTCAGCACGATATGGATACTACGGCGGTTGGGGATGCGCCCGGACTTCTTTCGGGCATAAATATGGTGGAAATTCCTGCCTCTCGCCGTCTTTCAAGCCTTGCGCTTAACACGGTGCTTGATCAAGGCACGGCTTGCGCTCGCGGAATTATTGCATCGGGAGATCAGTTTATTTCAAGCGTTGAAAGAAAGGATTATATACGCACCACCTTTGGCGCAATTGCGTGTGAAATGGAGGGTGCGGCGGTAGGTCACGTTTGCTATCTTGCGGGCGTTGAGTTCGTTATAATCCGTTGCATTTCGGATAGCGCTACGGGCGAGGCAGAAATGGAGTATCCCGAAATGGTAAGCCACGCGGCTAAAAAATCCGAGGCGGTGGTTTTGGGTATGCTTGAGGCTATGGAGGACTGATATGAATAACGTAAATGAGGTAAGAAGAATAAGCAGCTTCTCGGTTGATCACGACCTAATCGACGAGGGGATATACGTATCTCGAATTGACGGAGATATAACAACCTACGATATGCGCACCCGTAAGCCTAATATGGGCGACTATATGGATAATATAACCATGCACTCGGTTGAGCATATGTTCGCAACCTATATAAGAAATTCGAAAATCGGTGGCGACGTTATATATTTTGGACCGATGGGATGCCGTACGGGATTTTATCTTCTCGTAAGAGAGGCAGATAACGCCGTTGTGCTTAACGAGGTCAAGGCGGTTCTTGCAAGAATTGCGTTTGAATCAAGCGAAATGTTTGGCGCTTCAAGAGTGGAGTGCGGAAATTATCTCGAGCTTTCGCTCGACGCTGCAAAGGTTGAGGCTAAGCGCTATCTTGATATATTAAATTCAAGAGAGCAGAGCTTTGCTTATAATAATTAATATAATGAAAAGGGGTAGGAAAAATGGCAATTAAAATGAACAACTGGACAAATGCAAACCGTAAGGTTATTTGCGAGCTTGACAATTTTAGAGTGGTTGAGCATCAAAAGGATTTAAGCGTTAGCCGCGCAAGCGCTGTTAACGAGTATTTCTCCTCACAAATGAACGTAAAGCGCAGACAGGTTGAGATATCGCTTGACGGTAGAGGAACCGTGAAAACGCAGGCAGGCGCTATGCAGATGCTTGTAGGCAATATTTCTATGGAAACCGGTGTAAAGAGCGCAAAGAGCTTCTTGGGCTCTATGGTTAAGTCGGCGGTTACCAACGAAACCGCAGTTAAGCCTGAGTATTCAGGTGTAGGTCAGCTTATACTCGAGCCTACCTATAAGCATATTATATTGCAGGAGGTTTCCGATTGGGGACCTGCAGGACTCGTTATCGAGGACGGAATGTTCTTGGCAAGTCAGGGAAGTGTTCAACATTCGGTTATATCTCTTACTAATGATATAGGTACTGCATTTTTGAGCAACGAGGGATTGTTTAATTTGTGCTTTACAGGCTCGGGCGTTGTAGCGCTTGAAAGCTACGTTCCCATGGAGGAGCTTATAGAAATAGAGCTTCATGATGACGTATTGAAGATTGACGGTAATATGGCGGTTTGCTGGAGTGGCTCGTTGAGATTTTCAATAGAAAAGGCAACAAAGAAATTCCTTGGCTCGCTTGCAAGCGGAGAGGGCTTTGTAAACGTTTACAGAGGTACGGGTAAGGTATGGGTTTCTCCCGTGTCGGGCACTCGTGAAAGCACGCCTAAGGGAATGAGCAACGGCGGAAGCACCGATAAGGACCCTAAGCCAAGCGGTGGATTCCTTGACTCTTTGTTTGGTTAATATCTAATTCTTATATAAGATTATTATATAAGAATTAAAAATCAAGGGAGAACCCTCACGAGGGCTCTCCCTTGATTTGTTTTTTATATAGCATATTTGGCACAAGAGGCGCAAAAAAATATTTACTTACTTCCCCTCAATCATATCGGTCATATTGTAAAGACCGTTTTCTTTTTTAGAGAGATAGATAGCGGCGCGGATAGCACCGGTTGCAAAGATTTCACGAGATGCCGCCGAGTGAGAAATGGTAACTATCTCGTTCTCGCCTGCAAAAATAGCCTCGTGCTCGCCAACAATGGTTCCGCCTCGAACCGAGTGTATGCCTATTTCCTTGGATTCGCGAGCCTTACGAACCGAATGGCGGTCATATACGTATTCGCTCTCGGTGCGCTCACTTGCAATTGCGTCTGCAATCATAATAGCCGTTCCGCTTGGAGCGTCGAGCTTTTTGTTGTGATGCTTTTCAACTACCTCAACGTCGAAGTCCATTCCAAGAGTTTTTGCCGCTTGCTTTGCAAGGGTAATAAGAAGATTTATACCAAGGGAGAAGTTGCCCGAACGGAATATAGCAATTTCACTTGCCGCATCGTTTATAAGCGCAAGCTCCTCGTCGGTGTGACCTGTGGTTGCAATAACAATGGGGGTTTTCGTGCTTTTTGCGTATTCTATAAGAGAGTAGATTGCAGTGTGGTGCGAAAAGTCGATTATAACGTCTGCCTTATCGGGAAAGTCGGAGATTTTTTCGTATATAGGAAAATCGCAAGCCGCCGCAAGCGATGAGGCGTTTATGTCAACGCCCGCAACTATAGAGCAATCGCCCTTAGCCGATGCAATTATTGCCTTACCCATTCTTCCGCCGCATCCGCAAAGAATAATATTAGTCATATTAAAACACCTTTCTTTTGTACGTGTTAGACTTAATTAAAGCAAGCCGTGCTTCTTAAGCGAAGATACGAGTCTTGCCTTGGTAGCATCCTCCATCTCGCAAAGGGGCAAGCGCATTTCGATATCGCAAAGTCCCATTTCTGCCATAGCAGTCTTTACGGGAACGGGGTTTACCTCGCAGAAGAGGGAGTTGATAAGCTCAAGATACTTAAGCTGGAGAGCCGCCGCATCCTTATAATTACTGTTAAGGCAAAGCTTTGCCATATCGTGTGTTTCCTTGGGGAGAAGGTTAGAGAGAACCGAAATTACACCCTGACCACCAAGCGACATAATTGGAACTATCTGGTCGTCGTTGCCCGAGTAAACGTCAAGGCTATCTCCGCACTCTGCAATAAGCTCGGCAACGGCGCTAATGTTGCCCGAGGCCTCCTTTACGGCAACGATTCTCTCGTGCTTTGCAAGCTCCTTGTAAACGGGGAGAGAAATGTTGCATCCCGTACGAGAGGGAACGTTATAAAGAATTATAGGCTTGTCGGTAGCCTCTGCGGTGTCAAGAAAGCTCTTAATGAGTCCCTTGGGGGTTGCTTTGTTGTAGTAGGGAGTTACGAGAAGGAGTGCGTCTGCGCCAATCTCGCAAGCGTATTTTGAAAGCTCAATACCGTATGCGGTATCGTTGGAGCCTGTTCCCGCAATAACGGGAACTCTGCCCGCTACTGTGTCAACAACGAACTTCATACAGTCCATATGCTCCTCGTGAGTAAGGGTTGCCGCCTCGCCTGTAGTGCCTGCAACAACGATTGCGTCAATGCTTCCCGCAATCTGCTGCTCGATGATATTTTTAAAGCTTGCGTAGTCAATTGTGCCGTTTTTAAAGGGCGTTATGATAGCGGTTGCAGCTCCTGTGAATATTGATTTCTTAAGTTTGCTCATAAATAAGTGTTTCCTTTCAAAAATAATTTAAAAGAATTCATATAAAAACAAAAAAACTGGTTGAAAACCAGCTGAATTTGTACTATAATATAAGGGAGCAAAATTTTCCCCTGTTACAGTCAACAAAAACAGATAGCTCTCCATCAAAAAGATGACAGTCCCACGATTATGCATCGAAGGACCAGAAAGTGCGCCGCCGCAGCGCGCTATCTTCGGCGTTCTACCCTTGGTGTTATCCTCGGCGGTCACGGCGACCATCGGATAAAAGCATCAGTTGTAAAACGCGCCTCTATCATTATTATATGTATCCTACATATTATAATAGCATAGATTTCATTTTATGTCAATAGTTTTAAATATTTTAAAAAGGATTTTTTTATGATTATTATTAACGAGAAGAAGCCTACCGAGCTTTTAGCATCAGATTTTTATTACGATCTTCCCGAGCGCTTGATTGCCCAGCACCCAATGGAGAAGAGAGATCACTCTCGCCTTATGGTTATAGACCGCAAGAGCGGAGAGGTAACGGACAAGCATTTTTACGATATAATCGATTACTTGCGTGAGGGCGACGTGCTTGTTATCAACGATTCAAAGGTTATCCCCGCACGTCTTTACGGACATCTTGAGGGACGTGAGGAGGCACTTTTGGAGCTTTTGCTTCTTCGTCAGCACAACCTTGACGAGTGGGAGTGCCTTGTTAAGCCGGGTAAGCGAGCAAAAATCGGAAATAAGGCAGTTTTTGGCAACGGTATTCTCCTTGGTGAGGTTATAGACATAGTTGAGGAGGGTAACCGAGTAATTAAATTCGATTACGACAGAGAGCGCTACACAAGCATATACGAGGTTTTGCAGGAGGTCGGTATGATGCCGTTGCCCCCATACATAACCGAGCGCCTTGAGGATAAATCACGCTATCAAACGGTTTACGCTCGTGAGGAGGGCTCTGCGGCGGCACCCACGGCAGGACTTCACTTCACGCCCGAGCTTTTGCAAAAAATAAAGGATAAGGGCGTAAAAATCGCACCCGTTATGCTTCACGTCGGTCTTGGAACCTTTCGTCCTGTAAAGGTTGAGCGTATTGACGAGCATATTATGCACACAGAGTTTTTCTCCGTATCGCGAGAGAGCGCCGAGATAATTAACACCGCAAAGGCAAACGGCGGCAGAATTATCTGCGTTGGAACCACCTCGTGCAGAACTATCGAGAGCGTTGCCGAGGATAATGGACATATCCCCGCTATGACGGGAGATACGGGTATATTTATTTATCCCGGATATAAATTTAAGGCGGTGGATGCGCTTATCACAAATTTCCATCTCCCCGAAAGCACGTTGCTTATGCTCGTTTCGGCTTTCTATGATAAGGAAAAAATGATGGAAATATATAATAATGCCGTAAGCAAGGAATATCGATTTTTTTCCTTTGGCGACGCGATGCTGATTGTATAAAATCCGCAATACCGCGTTGTCGGGCGACGCAGTCGGCTCGGAGTAGGTAACTACACCGTCGCCTTCCTTGCGCCCTTACGCCTTGTCTTGCGAATTTTCTCCTAACCAGCATATTTCGTCTTGTATAGCATCAACATTGTAGACTCGATGCTTATTCAGTGAGCATGCAATGAATTGCACAGACGTGCATATAAAAAAGGAGGCATTGCTTTGAATAATTTGAATAAAAAGAAAATACTTGCCGTTGTCGGTCCAACTGCGAGCGGAAAAAGTGCGTTAGCGCTTGAGCTTGCAAGGCAATACGGCGGCGAAATAGTATCCTGCGATTCTATGCAGATATACAAAAGAATGAATATTGGAACGGCAAAGCCAACGGCGGACGAGCTTTTGGCAGTTCCTCATCATATGATAGATATTGCCGAGCCAACCGACAATTTTTCCTGCGAGGATTACGTAAGGCTTGCCTCGGCGGCTATAGACGATATCTGCTCGCGCGGTAAGCTACCAATCGTTTGCGGCGGCACGGGGCTTTATCTTGATGCGCTTTTGCGTGGCGGAGTTTCTGCTCCCTCTATTGATACAAGCGACATTCGCACCGAGCTTTGCGCACGCGCCGAGAGGGAGGGCATCGACAATCTTTACGCCGAGCTTAAGGCGGTTGACCCCGAGAGCGCTGCGGCAATTCATCCAAATAACGAGAAGCGTATTATTCGTGCGCTTGAGATATATCTTGCCACGGGCAGAACAAAGTCCGAGCTTGACAGAGAGTCAAGGGGCTTTGAGTCGCCGTATGACGCCACGGTTGCCTATCTCACCTTTGAAAGCCGAGATATTCTTTACAGCCGAATTGACCGCAGGGTGGATATGATGGTAAGCGACGGACTTGTCGAGGAGGCACGTAGCCTTATGGACGAGGGCGTTTTCGCACTTAACAGAACGGCGGCGCAGGCTATTGGATATAAGGAGCTTTTTGGATATTTAGAGGGCAGAGAGTCGCTTGATAGCGCTCTTGAGGCGCTAAAGCGTTCAACGAGAAGATACGCTAAGCGACAGATAACCTGGTTTTCCGCAAAGGATTACGCTATACCTCTAACGGTAGACGAGGAAAAAGAGATAAAAAGCTTTGAAAATATTGTAAATAATGCAAAAAAGCTCTTTTCACTTTGAGCTTTTTGTGGTATAATATATTGATATGATTCTTTAATTTTTTGAAGGGAGGAGATTTTATGCTTGTAAAAAAGAGTAAGGCTTTTTTGCCAAAGGTGGCGATGTTTATTTTTATTGCTATAGTCTTTGTTTATACGGCGTATCATTTGGTAAATCTCTTTCTTTCGGAGGATATAGAAACCATAATTTCGGGTGTTACCACCGAGAGTGATTCGGTTAGCGGAACGGGATACATTTTCCGTGACGAGATACTCTTTACCTCGGGTACTGCGGGAGCGGTTGATTACTTTGTTGCCGACGGCGAAAAGATAGGCGTTGGTCAGCAGATAGCAAACGTTTACGGCGTAAGCCTTGCAAGTGACGGAGTTCTTGCAAAGCGAATGCTTTTTCTTACCGATAAGCAGATTGCCCTGCTTGAAAAGAGTGTTATAAGCGGTGCAGAGGTTACCGACCTTGCATCCCTTCGCAAGGATGCGGGCGACACCTATTATAAAATCTTAAACCTTATCTCCGAGCGTGACACGAGTGAGCTTGCCGTTCAAACCGAAAATATGATGGTAACGATGAACAAGATGAATGTTCTTACCGACGGCTCATCCTCGGTTACAAGGTCGCTTGAAGCATTAAGGTCGCAAAGAGAGTCCTATTTGGTTGGCGAGCATATGCCACAGACCTCAAATATGAGCGGATATTTTTATTACACTCCCGACGGCTTTGAGGCAAGATTTAAGCCTGCGGCGCTTGAGGATATGACGGCTAACGAGTTTTACTCGTTGGTGCATTATTACGAGAACACCGAGCCTAAGATAGACAGTGCGGTTTACGGCAAGCTTGCCGAAACAACCGTATGGTATTTTGCAATGCCGCTTTCACAAAAGCGTGCGGCATCCTTGGTTGACGGCGAGGATTACCGACTTACCTTTAAGGAAAACAACAACACCACGCTCACGATGACGCTTGAAAAGAGAATAGAGGCGAATTCGCGCGAGGAGTCGATAATGATATTTAAGTGCAATCGCTTGCCCGATAATTTTTCGCTTGACCGTTGCCAAAACGCAGAGATAGAGATATCCGCAATAGACGGAATTTACGTTCCCCTTACGGCTATGAAAAAGGTTAACGGCGTGCGCGGAGTTTACGTTCTTCGCGGAAGCGTGGTGCATTTCAGAAAGGTAGATATCATCTATAACGGCGCAGACTATTGCCTTGTTGCCGAGAGTGGCGAGGCAGAGGGCGATTACGAATATCTTGGCACGAACGAGCTTATTATAACTAACGGTAAAAATCTTTTTGACGGGAGGATATTGGGATGAGCCTTGAGTATATAGATAAAAACGTTGCCGAGGTAAGAGAAAAAATAGAGTCTGCAAAGGTGGCGGCAAAAAGAGAGGGCGACGACGTTATGCTCCTTGCCGCGGTTAAATACGCAGAGCCCTATGAGATTGAGTATTTATACCGCCACGCAGGAATTACGCACGTTGGCGAAAACCGAGTTCAGCAGCTTCTTGCGCATAGGGAGGCTATTGATTGCGAGGGCTTGGATTTTCACTTTATCGGTACGCTTCAAACCAATAAGGTAAAATATATTATCGATAAGGTGAGCATGATTCACTCGCTTGATTCGATAAAGCTTGCCCGTGAGATAGATAAGCAGGCTAAAAAGCACGGCATAATTATGGACGTTTTGGTTGAGATAAACAGTGGAGCCGAGGAGAGCAAAAGCGGGGTTTTGCCCGAGGAGCTTGAGGCGTTTTGTAAGGAGCTTGAGGCGTTTTCAAGCATAAATCACAAGGGATTTATGACTATGGCGCCAAAATGCGAAAAAAAAGAGGATTATTTAAAATATTTTCAACAAACTTATCGCCAAGTCCTTGACATTTGGGCAAAAAAAAGGCATAATATAGATAAGCCTATAATTTCTATGGGAATGAGCGATAGCTTTGAAGAGGCTATACTTTGCGGCTCTGATATAGTAAGAGTTGGCAGAAGACTTTTTGTTAAGTAAAATAAATAATTATTAAATATACGGAGGATAAAAAAGATGGGAATTTTCGGAACAAAAAATGACAGATTCGGTTTTAGCAAGAACGGAAACGGATTTGACGATTACGTTGATGACAACGGCTTTGAGGATGAGGTTGAGGATGATGTTGCTTCTGTAGAGGCTCCTGCGGCTCCCGCATTTACACCCGCACCCCTTTCGCTTAAGATAGTTGCTCCCAAGGCATACGAGGATGCAAAGGAGATTACTGATTTCCTTATGAACGGTAACACCATTCTTCTTAATATGGACGGCGTTGACCGTGAGCTTACTATCCGCATCATCGACTACTTAAAGGGTGCAGTTCAGGTTGTCGGCGGTATGATAACCAAGGCTGGTAAGTCCACTATCGTTGTTGCTCCTAAGAACGTTGACATCAGCAGCATCGAGGCTATGGTTGGCTCTAACGACTAATTTCGATAACATTTGATAATATTTATTTAGGCACGTTCTAAGAGCTTGAACGTGCCTAAATATAAGCAAGAGATTTATTAAAGCATTATTTTTTTAAAAGGAGGGGTTGGCTTGCAGTTCTATATAGTGCTTGAGGTTATAAGGGGAACGGTTTGCGTTTTGCTTTCGGCAATACAGCTTGCAATGACGGCGCGCGCTATCCTCTCGTGGTTTCCAATTGAGCCAAACAAGCTAACGCAGTTTTTGGATATAGTAACCGAGCCTGTGGTTTATCCTATAAGAAAGCTTTTTGAAAAGATGAATTGGTTTCAGGATATACCGCTTGATATGTCGTTTATGACGGCGTATATTGTGCTTTCTATCGTTTTGCTGTTTTTGGCTTGATTTTTATTTAGAGAGCTATGGATATAAAAAGCTTTGATAGCCTTTTTGCAAGGCTTGATGATCTTAAGGAGTGCGCTGTCCGAGGAAATTTGGGGGTCAGCGCATTTTTTTCTCCAAGAGAGGAATTGGCGGCGTGCGAATATTTAAGGCGCACTAAGACCTCGTTTATCTCGTTTGGCGGATATAGTGACGCCGAGCGGAGAAAAATATATATTTTGCCCGATTATATAGAGCTTGACGAGGGTAATGACGGTATAGAGATTATTTCGGATTACGGATTTTCCACCGAAATAGAGTCCTTGCGCATAAAGGGCAGTGGCTTTGAGTCGCTTTCGCACCGAGCGGTTATGGGCTCTATACTTGGACTTGGCGTTGAGCGTGACGCTATTGGCGATATAATTATGCTTGATGCTCACAGTGCAGTATTTTTTTGCGAGTCGAGGCTTGCCGAGTTTTTTTGCGAAAATCTTTTGCGCATTGGGCGTGATAAGGTGAAAATTGCTCGCATTGACCTTGACGAGAGCATATTACCCGAGCGCAAAACTCAAAAAATAAGCGACACCGTGGCTTCCGCACGTCTTGATTGCGTTGTTGCGGCGCTTTGCTCCTGCTCGCGTGAGAGGGCTAAGGAGGCAATTCTTTCCTCCATAGTCGAGCTTAACTATGAATGTGAGGAGAGAGTGGATAGGGAGGTAAGCGTTCCATCGGTTATATCGGTAAGGGGCGTGGGAAAATTTAGAGTTACCTCGCTTTCGGACAAAACTAAAAAGGGAAGATACCGTCTTGCGGCGGAGAAATTTATATAATTTATAATTACTGTAAAAATAATAAGGAGCGTTTTATATGCTTATTTGGTTACTTATAATTGCGGGATGCGTAATACTTGACCAAGCCTCTAAGGCGTGGGTTATGTACGGACTCGGGCTTGACGAGGTTGGAGAGAGCCTACCGCTTATAGAAAACGTTTTTCATTTTACCCACGTGCGCAACACGGGTGCGGCGTTCGGCATGCTTGGCGGAGATAACGAGAGATGGATTTTTATAATAATTTCAACCGTCGGTATTATTGCTCTTTTGGTGTATCTTTGGAAATTCCGTCCGCAGTCTAAGTGGGCTTGCACGGCACTCTCAATGGTTATTGGCGGCGGAATCGGAAATATGATAGACCGTTGCTTTAGAGTTGGAATAGTTCGTGGCGAGGAGCGCCATTACGTTTTTGATTTCCTTGATTTTTGTGCATTTCCAAAGCTTTGGAAGTGGACCTTTAACGTAGCCGACGCCTTTGTTTGTGTTGGTGCAGGAATACTTATGGTGTGGTGCGTTGGCTCCTTTATCATCGAAGCCCGCAAGGAGGCAGAGCTTAAAAGGCGTATGTCAACCATTCTCACACATGAAAGAGTGTATAATCCTAAGAGCGCTTCGGAAAATGCCGAGGATAGTGCTAATGACTATGAAAGCACCGAGGAAAACGAAGATATAGAAAACATCGAAAATATCGAAAATATCGAAAATATTGAAAAAGACGAAAATAACGAAAATTAATTTTTAACGGAGATTGCTTATGAACGATGCGTTTATACTTGAAAATGAATATCAGCTTGACGCATCGGAGGCGCCCGAGGCGTTATTGCTAAGGGCAGAGAGTGGCGACGCCGGAAAGCGTATAGACGCCTTTATCGCCGAAAAAACAGACCTTACCCGCTCTGCGGCGTCAAGACTTATCGAGGGTGGCGACGTTGCGTTAGAGGGCGCAGAGGATAAGAGGCTTGCTAAAAATTATAAGCTTCGAGAGGGTGATGCTATCGTCGTTACTCTACCCACTCCCGAGCCGTGTGAGGCACAGCCCGAGGATATCCCGATAGATATTATTTACGAGGATAGCGATATAATAGTTATCAATAAGCCCGAGGGGATGGTGGTTCATCCTGCGGCGGGAAATAGTAGCGGTACGCTTGTAAACGCTCTGCTTTATCATTGTAAGGATGGGCTTTCGGGTATAGGTGGCGTTATTCGTCCGGGAATCGTTCATAGAATAGATAAGGACACCGGAGGACTTTTGGTGGTTGCCAAAAACGATGCGGCTCACTTGTTTTTAAGCGAGGAGATAAAGTATCACAAAGTAGAGCGACTCTACCACGCGATAGCCAAGGGTAATTTTAAGGAGGATAGCGGAACGGTTAACGCACCGATCGGCAGACATCCTACCGACCGTAAGAAAATGGCGGTCATTCGAGGCGATGAATACAAGAGCCGTGAGGCTATAACTCATTGGTGTGCCTTAGAGCGCTTTGGTGGTTTTACGCATATTGAGTGCGAGCTTGAAACAGGCAGAACTCATCAAATAAGGGTTCATATGGCAAGCATTGGACATCCGCTTGTTGGCGATACGGTTTACGGCGGAGGGCAGACACCGTTTGAGAATAGGCATAAGGCTTATATATCGGGTCAGTGCCTATTTGCCTCAAGGCTTACGCTCACACATCCAAGAACTCGCCGGTGTATGACCTTTACCGCGCCCTTACCCGAGAATTTTGAAAAGCTTTTGACAATTTTAAGAGCCTCGGTAGAATAAAAATAAGGATTTATAAAATGTCAAATAAAAGTAAAAAGTTTGGAAGCATAGTGATTGCGAGCGATCTTGACGGAACTTTTTTCGGTTCAAGAACTAATTTGGTGGAGCGCAATCTTGAAAAAATTAAATATTTTTGTGATAATGGCGGCAGATTTACCTTTGCTACGGGCAGACTTCCGCTGTTTATAAAAAGACCTATTCCAAATCCCGAGGATATCGTTAATTTTCCCGCAGTAATGGGAAACGGCACTTGTCTTTTTGATTATCAAAGGCAGATAGCGCTTGAGGAGCATTATTTGGATACCGCCTTACTTGCAGAGGTAGAGAACTATTTAATTAGGGAAACCGGATTTGAAGCCGCTATACGCGCAACCTATGCAGACGGAGTGGTAATGTCTACTCTTGAAAATTCGGCGCTTAAGCGGGAATTTGAAACCTTTCCCGAGTACGTAGAGCGTGTTGTTTGCTCTGCTCGTGATTGGGGTGGATATAAGCTTTATAAGGCAAATATAAGGGGGAGTGTTGACGTCATTCCCGAGCTTTATCCGCGTGTTAAAAAGGAGTTTGGAGATATATTTAACGTAACCACGTCGGCAAAAACTATGATAGAGCTTATGCCGCTTGGAATAAGTAAAGCATCTATGCTTGTTGACGTTAAGGAAAAAATGCTTGATAAGGGCACGATACTTTGCACCGTAGGAGATTATGATAACGATTTGGAGATGCATTCAATTTCCGATCTTGCGGTTTGTCCTTCAAATGCTAATGATGCCGTTAAATCTGTTTGCAAGCTTCAGCTTTGCAGTAACGACGAGGGAGTTATTGCCGACCTCGTGGAGTATTTTGATAAAAACGCTTAATAATTTTAAAACGGAGAAGAGGAAAGTAGAAGCCACTTCTCCGTGATTTTGTTTTTAGGAACCTTTTACAATATTATTTTGATGGAATTTTATGTAAACGGGAGGCTAATAGCCGACCCTACACCGCACACATCAATATGCCTCGGTTGGCTAACATTGTTCACCCGCTTGCATATTTTTAAAGCATATTAAAGTATTCCTGCTTAATTTCCATTATTTTGTAAAAATTATGTTGACAACTTGAACAAATAGTGATAAAATGAACTTAGAGGAGTAATAATCCTCGGTTACATTTTAAGCTACGAAAAGGAGAAGTACTATGTTTAAGAAAATTATTTGCCTGTTTTCAGTATTATGCTTGCTCTTTTCACTTGCCGCTTGCTCCGAGCCCGACGAAACGGATGCTCCCGACAAGACAGAGGGAAAGTATACGGTAATTTACAGCGTTGATTACGGAAGAACTCACGCAAGAGTTGTCAGCGTTGACGGCTTTACGGGAGGCTCTCTTGTGATTGACTCGGAGTATATGGGCGTACCCGTTACCACGATTTCCGCAGACGTTTTCACGGGAATGAAGAGCATTACCTCGGTAACGCTTCCCGATACGATCACCACTATCGGTCAGAACGCATTTAGCGGTTGTACCGGATTAAAGGAAATTAACATACCCGTAGGCGTTCAGTATATGGGACAGAATGCATTTAAGGGTTGCACTGAGCTTGCGGTAAACCTTGCAACCAATGCAATTCCCGACGTTTGGCCCGAAAATTGGAACGACGGATGTAAAGAGGTTATTTTTGGCACTATGAGCGTTCCGGACTTTAGTACCGACAACAATAACGCTAATAACGAGAATAATGCTAATAACAATAACAACGATAATAACAACAATAATAACACGCAGACCGCTCAGTATAGCGAGGGCTTGATATTTGAAAGCTACTCAAGCGGCTCGGGCAGAGGATATGCGGTTAAGGGTGTTGGCACCTGTAAGGATGAGCATATAAAGATTCCGCCCACCTATAAGGCGTTTAACGATAGAGAAGAGGTTCCTGTTGTTGCAATCAGCGATAACGCATTTAAGAATGCAACCTTTATTAAATCGGTTACTATTCCTGATAGTGTATATAAGATAGGAAAGGCTATTTTTGCAGGATGCTCTAATATTGAAAGCATCACAACTCCCCTTATAGGTGCAGATTACAGTAGCTCAGAGGTTCTTGGATACCTCTTTGGCTCAAATGAGTTTGACGGCGCAGAGCTTATCTCTCAACAGACTATGATGGGCTATAACGCTTCGCTTCAAAACAAGGAATACTACATTCCCACCTCGCTTCGCACGATAGTGCTTACTAAGTCGGATTATTGCTTTGGTATGTTCTCGGGATGCTACTTCCTAACCTCTGTAACCTTGAAGAATGATGATGCAAAACACCCAAATCTTGGTAGCTATGCATTTAACGGATGTAAGGGACTTACCGAAATTAAGCTTTCGGCTAAGTATGAAAGCATCGGAGATTATGCATTCTACGGATGTGAAAATCTTAAGAGCGTTACCTTTGAGAACGATTATAGCTATATAATGCTTGAGGAAATTGGCGATAGTGCATTTGAAGGATGTAAGGCTCTTACAAGCTTCACTATTCCCAATAACGTAAAGAAGATTGGCGACTATGCATTCTCCGATTGTGAGTCCTTGACAAGCGTAACCATTCCTTCGGGCGTAACCTACGTAGGAAATAAGGCGTTTGACGATGGATGCAAGGCTCTTACAAGCATTCGTGTTTTGGCAAGCAGCTCTAACCGTAATGGCTGGGATGACCGTTGGAATACAAGCGGTGTTACCCCGAGCTATAATTGAGTAAGAGTTGATTGAAAAAATTAATTAAATAGTTAATTAAAAGCGAAGCTCTCCAAACGGAGGGCTTCGTTCGCTTGTATCAAATTTAATTAAAACTATATTTGAATGAGCAATCTTCGCACAAAACCTGTGAGTTTTTGTAGGAAATAACCAAAAAATGGCTAATAAATTTTAAGTTGCGGATATAATTTTATTGTCAAAATGTATTGCAAAATGCACAGAAATATTGTATAATTATTAAAAGGTTTGTTAAAAAGAACCAATAAAAGGCTTAAGTTACTAAAAAACATAGCCTATAAAAAATACAATGTTACCTTCGCAGAGGCGGAGGGGAGGAGGTAGCCAATGGCTAATTTTGACACAAAAAGAATAAGAAACATCGTATTGCTTGGACATGGAGGTTGCGGAAAGACCTCGCTTGCAGAGGCGATGGCATATATAACGGGCTGCACTGACAGACTCGGAAAAATAGAGGACGGAAACACCGTTTCGGATTTTGACGCGGAGGAAACAAAGAGAGGCTTCTCGCTCTCAACCTCTATTCTTAATATGACATGGAAGGATAGCAAGATAAATGTTCTTGATGCCCCCGGATATCTTGACTTCGTTGGCGAGGTAAACCAGGCGGTGCGAGTTGCGGATAGCGCTATTATCGTTGTAGACGGTAAGGCGGGTATCGAGGTTGGAACAGAGCTTGCTTGGGGCTATGCTACCGAGGCAGGACTTCCCAAGGCTCTCTTTATAAATAAGTTTGACGATAACGACGCAAGATTTGCTCGTGTTCTCGATGATCTCCACACAACCTTTGGAAAGCATATTTGTCCTCTTACCATTCCTATGGTTAAGGATGGCGAGGTTAAGGGATGTATTGACCTTGTAGAGCAGATTGCCCACGTATTCGACGATAACGGACGCCATAGCGTAGAGCTCATTCCCGACGAGTCTAAGGAAGCCGTAGAGAAGTTCCGCGATATGCTTATGGAGGCAGTTGCAAGCACAAATGAAGACCTTATGGAGAAATACTTTGGCGGCGAGGAGATAACCTATATGGAGGTTATTAATGCCGTTCACGAGGGTATTATTAATGGTGAGATAGTTCCCGTATTCTGCGGAGCCGCAACAAAGCTTTGGGGCGTATGGACTATGCTTGATAAGATTACAGAGTCCTTCCCACGTCACACTGCAAAGAAAAACGAGCTTCTTGCAGATGGCGATGAAATGGAAATTGCTCCCGAGGGCGAGCCTGCTATATTCGTATTTAAGACTGTTGCCGATCCGTTTGTTGGTAAGATGTCTTACTTTAAGGTAATGAACGGTACAATTAAACGTGACCTTCTTATGACTAATAATACCACGGGCGACACCGAAAAGCTTGCTCATATTTACATAGTAAACGGTAAAAAGCAGGTAGAGGTTGACGAGCTTGCATGCGGAGATATCGGTATGGTTGCAAAGCTTACCGCAACCAATACAAACGATACTCTTACATGGAACAAGGCGTTCTCTTACGCTCCCATTGAGTATCCTAACCCCTATTACACTAAGGCAATGACTCCAGCAAGCGCAAAGGACGAGGGTAAGATTTCGCAGGCTATTGCAAAGATGCTTGAGGAGGACCTTACCGTTAAGTATGAAAATAACCCCGAAACAAAGCAGATGCTCGTGTCTGCTCTTGGCGATATGCACCTTGCGGTTCTTTCGGCAAAGCTTAAAAATAAATTCGGCGCAAGCGTTGTGTTTGACACTCCCAAGGTTGCATACCGTGAGAAGATAACGAAGCGTGTTGACGTTGAGGGTAAGCATAAGAAGCAGAATGGAGGCTCGGGTCAGTACGGTCACGTTAAGATAAGATTTGCTCCTTCCGATAGCGACGGACTTGAGTTTAGCGTATCGGTAGTTGGCGGAACCGTTCCAAAGAACTTCTATCCCGCAGTTGAAAAGGGCTTACAGGATGCTATGGTTAAGGGCGTTGCGGGCTTCCCGATGGTTGGTCTTGCGGCAGATCTTTACGACGGCTCCTATCACGACGTTGACTCCGACGAGCTTTCCTTTAAGACGGCGGCAAATATTGCTTATAAGAAGTGTCTTGAAACGGCAGCTCCTGTTCTTCTTGAGCCTGTTGGAGATATTGATATAACCGTTCCCGACTCCTTGGTTGGTGACGTTATGGGTGACCTTAACAAGCGTCGCTCGGCGGTTATGGGTATGGATCCCGCCGCTAAGAAGGGCTATACCGTTGTTCACGCAATTGCTCCTAAGGCAGAGCTTGTGGAATATCCCATAGTTCTCCGCGCTATGTCGCAGGGCAGAGGAAGCTTTGAGTACAACGTAACGGGCTACGATACCGTTCCCACCAATATTGCGCAGAAGATAGTTGACGCTTATAAAAAGGAAAATGCTTAATTTTTAAGATAAAGCCAAAAAAGCAGAGGTATATTCTCTGTTTTTTTGGTATATACTTGTCTTTGCTCCAAAGAAGTGCTATAATTCAATGGTTAAATATTTTTATACAAATTATTAAATCTTTATAAATTAATTTTATAGCTGAATATGGAGGAATTTATGCAGGTTTTATTAAGCTTGTCGATAGCGCTTCTTGCGGGACTTTTGCTATCTCGACTTGCTAAGGTTATGAAGCTTCCCGCCGTAACGGCGTATCTCGTTGCGGGTATTTTGGTAGGACCGTTTTTGCTTGGCAGACTTACGCTCTTTGGAGTGCATTTCGGCTTCGTTGAGGCAGATCTTGACGCATTTAAGATAATTTCCGAGGTTGCACTTGGATTTATCGCATTTTCGATAGGAAATGAATTTAGACTTTCCGATTTAAAAAAGAACGGAAAGGCTGCAACCGTTATAGGAATTTTTCAAGCCGTGGTTGCAACGCTTCTCGTTGATGCCGTACTTATCGTTATAGCGCTTACAACGAATATAATAAGCATCGAGGCGGCAATAGTTCTTGGCGCAATAGCGTCGGCAACCGCGCCTGCGGCAACGCTTATGGTTGTTAAGCAATATAAGGCAAAGGGACCGCTTACCGATATTTTGCTCCCCATAGTTGCAATTGACGATGCGGTTGGACTCGTGCTGTTTGCTATCTCCTTTGGCGTTGCAAAGGCAATAGGCTCGGGCGAGATAAGCCTTATCTCAATTTTGTTAGAGCCGATAATAGAGGTTGTGCTTTCACTTCTTCTCGGTGCTATTATGGGACTTTTGTTCCATCTTTGCGAAAGATTTTTCCATTCGAGATCAAAGCGACTTGCCGTTTCGGTTACCTTTGTGCTTCTCACGGTTTCGCTCTCTATGATTAAGCTTAACGTAGGCCCCGTGCATATCGGATTTTCCTCGTTGCTTGTTTGTATGATGCTCGGAACGGTGTTCTGCAATATATGCGACTTCTCGGTTGAGCTTATGGATAGAGTGGACCGTTGGACGGCACCTCTCTTCGTGCTTTTCTTCGTAATAAGCGGAGCAGAGCTTGACCTTAGCGTGTTCATGAATATAGGCATAGTTCTTGTCGGCGTTGCTTACATTGTGGCTCGCTCGGCGGGTAAGTACCTTGGGGCATTTTCAAGTGCAAAGGCTATGAAGTGTGATAATCAGATAGTAAAATATCTCGGAGTTACGCTTTTGCCTCAGGCGGGCGTTGCACTTGGTATGGCAATTAAGGCATCCGACCCCGTAAACGGACTTGGAGAAACAGGCGCTATCGTTGCTCAGATAACTCTCTTTGCGGTGCTTATTTACGAGCTTGTTGGACCGCTTCTTACAAAGATTGCGCTTACCAAGGCGGGAGAGATTGTTCCCGAGGAAAAGAAGAGCGCAAGAGAAGAGGCTTGGAATATTCTCTCGGTGCTTCATATCGACCATAGGCACGAGCGCCACGCAAGTCATATCGAGCGCCACGAGGATAAAAAAATAAATAAAAAATAAAATAATTTACGAGGTGTAAAAATGAAGGTTACTGTTTGGAATGAAAATCAGCACGAAAAAAAAGACCCCATTGTTCTTGAGTACTATCCCGGAGGTCTTCACGGCTATATTGCTAATTTTATAAAGTGCGACGATATAGAGGTTCGCACGGCTACTCTTGACGATGAGGAATGCGGTCTTACCGATGAGGTGCTTGCAGATACCGATGTTCTCGTTTGGTGGGGACACAGAGCGCACGATAAGGTTCCCGACGAGGTAGTTGACAGAGTTCAAAAATACGTTCTTTCGGGTATGGGACTCGTTGTTCTCCATTCGGGACATCATTCAAAGATATTCCGTAGACTTATGGGTACAACCTGCAATCTTAAGTGGAGAGATAACGCTCACGAGAGAATTTGGACGATTAAGCCTAACCACCCGATAGCCGCAGGCGTTCCCGAAACCTTCGTTCTCGATCCCGAGGAGATGTACGGCGAGTGCTTTGATATTCCCAATCCCGAGGAGGTAATCTTTATGGGTTGGTTTAATGGCGGAGAGGTATTCCGTAGCGGTTGCACGTGGACTCGCGGTCACGGTAAGATATTCTACTTCCAGCCCGGTCACGAAACCAATCGCTCATTCCAAAACGAGAACGTTCAGTGCATTATTAAGAATGCCGTAAGATGGGCTTGCCCCGTTAACAAGAACATTCCTCTCGTTTGTCCCAACGTTCAGCCTGTTGAGAATGTATAATAGTTGATATTTATTGCGGGGAAAACTTTCTTAAAAGAAAGCTTTTCCCCGCACCCATTTCAAAGAATTTTTGAAATGGGGTTTTATTTTTTATCAAAATTTGTGCGCTCGCCGATTGATAGTGATGTGTACGCACTGCACCCAAGTGGTAAGTTTTTAGTCAAGTTTTTTTCAAAAAAACTTGCGAGGGTATTAGGCGAGTAGCCCCTACCTCTTTCAAAGAATGTGTAAAAGAGGGATAATTTTTATCGTAATTTGTGCGTTAAACGGTCAAGACACAAATTAATGGCAAAAAAATAATGCCCCTTTCAGCAAAGTTCTTGAAAAGAGGGGGCGTGGGGGAGGAAAAGCTTCTTTTAAGAAGTTTTCCTCCGCCATATATAGTATAAAATAATTCAATTCAATTCAACGAGATATTCCTCAAGAGTGATAGAATCCTCGTAGATTATCGTTGCGGCATATACGCCAACAAAGCGATAATGCCAAGGCTCGTAGCTATATTTGGTAACGTCGGTTTTATCCTTGGGATAGCGAAGGATAAAGCCATATTTGTGAGCGTTTTGCGATAGCCAAGCAAATGCCTCGGTTTCCTCAAAGGTTTCGTCAAGCTCACGGTTTAATCCACGCTTTTCAACAAGGTCAACGCAAAGACCGGTGTGATGCTCGCTCGTGCCTGCGGGGGCAGAGGTAAGCAAAACCTGCTCGCGAGCCTCCTCCTCGGAAACGTCATGCTTTCCCATATAGTCGTCAACGTAATCCTCAAGGAGTCCTGCTTGATATGAAAAGGAACGGTATGCACTCGAAACGAGAATTTTGTCATCGCCCTCAAGAGTCTTATTAGCCTCATTTACCATAGCAATAAGAGCGAGTGCGGCGATAGGGTCAAAAAAATCCCTGTTATTGGCGGTTTCAAGTGATGAGAAGATGGGAAGTCCTAATTCCGTAAGGGAAATCAAGCCCTCGGTTGTAACCTCATCCTCTGTTAAGGGATGCGATTTGTTAACGAGCGTAAGCTTTTCAACGCAAAGCGCCGCGGCTGTTTTTGCATCTATATCGGGCGTTGGATAGCTTGAAAGCTGAATATCGCTTGCATAGTCAAAGCATTCCGAGGCAAAGGATATAGGGGGATTCGTGCCGTTACTGTAGGATATACGGTGTATCGTTACCTTGTTTTTGGAGTTTACCTTAACAAGCATACCAACCGAGGTTCCGTCTGCCTTGTGCGAGAAAAGCTTTTCAATAAAGCTAAAGGGAACGAGGCATTTGCCGTCCTCCTTTTCGGTTGCATCGGTAATTTGCACCTTGCCGCCAACCTTTACGGCATCTCCGTTTACCGTTGCGGTTGAGGAATCGTCGGTAAGTCTAACGTACGTGCCGTCGGTGCAGGTAAGCTTAATTCTACCGTTGCTTCCGCTAACGGTAATTTCATCGTTTGCGTATTTTGCTATTATGCGAAGGTCGAAGTAGAACTGACCAAGCTTGTTAGCCTCCTTGTATTTTAACTCGTAAGGCTCCTCGTCGCCAATGCATACCTCATAATTTGCCTTGGAGGGTCCGCTTTGCGCCTTTAATATAAGAACCACCGCTACCGCCGCAATCATTGCTAAGAGCAAAATAATTACGAAGGAAACGAAGATAACCTTAAGCTTATTCTTTTTTGCGTAGCGCTTTGCCTCTGCCATATCCGACTTATCGTAGGGGTCAAGCTTGCTTCTGTCAATGCCCTTACGCTTAGTGTTTTTAATCATCTTAAGCTCTGCCTTGCTAAGAGGCTTTTGAGAGTCTATGGGAGCATCGGGCGACTTTAGGTCGGTTTTTTCAAAATCGTCCTGAAAATTTATTTTTTTATTCTTTTTCTTCATATGTTATATTTTCCTCTTTATTGCATTACGGCTTATTTTCTATAATGATGAAAAACGGCGACGTAGGGGAATTGAGAATATTTATTCTCGTAGCGCAGACCTTGTAGCGTGAAAGCGATGAGAGGTAGTCGCAGATAAGCTTGCCTTCCTCCTCGCCCTCCTTATGTCCGGGGTAAACGGCAATAAGGATTATAGCATCTCTATCCATAAGCTCGATAGCCGCCTCAATAGCAGGTAGCGTTGTTGAGCGCATGGTGGTAACCTTTTTGTCGCTTCCGGGAAGATATCCGAGGTTAAACATACCCGCCTTTATCGGCACGTCAACGTATTTTTTAACGTTGTGGTGCGAGTCGAGAATAAGCGTGTAGTTGTTGGGGCAGTTTGCGTTTTTGAGGTTTTCGGAGGTTGAGGCAAGAGCCATCTCCTGAACGTCAAAGGCGTAAACGTGGCCAAATTCGCCAACGGTTTTGGAGAGAAATTCGGTGTCGTGACCGTTGCCCATTGTAAAGTCAACGGCAACGCCGCCCTCGTGCAGGTGGTTGCAAATAAAATATTTCTGAAGCTGAAGAAGATCAAGCATTGGCATTGCGGTTTTTATCCTTTTTTAATTGTATTTGGGGGATTGTGCAGGTCGGAACGCAGGAATTTTACGGCGCGTTCCACGGCGTCTTTGGAGTTGTACCAGGGCTCCTCGTCGTAGCGGTAGTCAAACTTTTTGCAGAACCAGCTGACGTCCTCGCGAAGCGTGTCAAAGTATGGCTCGACGACGCCGGCTGCTGCCTTGGAGAACTCGGCGTATTTCTTGCGTGCAAGCTTTGCTTTGGCGTGAGTCAGTAAAAGCTTGTAGTGGGGCAGACAGAAATACGGCTGGTTTGCGAATTTCTCGGGGAAGTTTTCGTCCTTTTCCCAGAGAAAGACGATCGTATCTATCATACGCTGAAAGTGGTAGTCGATGCGGCGGCAAACGTAGCAG
>JAZRAJ010000092.1:0-52364 GCA_045634485.1 Eubacteriales bacterium
GTCTGTCTACTTGACAGGGGGCACATTAAATTGCAATCTGCTTTTTTATACTTTATTTTTATTTCATATTAGGTCTTTCATTTGAAGCGGTCGGCTTTTTATCGGTGATAAAGCCAAAAAGCTTGAAGTTTTTGTGTCCAAGGAAGTATGCAATTCCCGATGTAATAACTGCGGGGATGATTGCCACCAGGAAGGAAATCCAAAAGCCTTGAAGCTTAAAGGCTATCATAGTGCCCCAATACATTCCGTTTGCAAAGCAGGATGCAATTCCTACTATTGCCCTTGCCTGCTCCGCACCAGAAAATGTGGTTATTGCATATATCGTTACGAGTATGAAATTGGGGATATTTGCAAAAAGTGAAAGTACTATGCCAAGATACGGTCTGTAGGGCTTTTTCCTTACGTCAACGGAAATCTTATCCTTCGCACCAATTTCCCACGCCATATTGTATATTAAAAACAAGTAGAAAAGTATAGAGAAAATGCTTACTACCAACGTAAATGTATCAAATGACGTATCGTCGCCGTGCGCGCTTACCGTAGCAAAGGTAAGCGACATTCCAAATATCGCAATTGCGATTTGGTTTATAAGCATCTTAACTACACTGTATGAATAATCGTGAAAAAACTTTTTCATTAATCCTCCGTCAAAACAACTCTTGATTTTCTGCTCAATATAGATTATAATATATATAAGAGTTATTTTCAACAAAAAATATGAAAATTTACATTTTATTGATAATTAGTTTACTGTTTAGGAGTAAAGCCTATGAATTATTCTGTTGACCTTAAAACGCTTCCGCCCTTGGTGCGAGAGTTTGCATCCTACAAATCGGTTATACAAAACGCCTCGGAAAAGACTATTTCGGAATATATGCTTGATTTGCGCACATTTTTTAGATTTATGCTTGCGCGTGAGCGTAATATCGATTACGCGTCGGAGGACTTTGAAAAAATCGACGTTAGCGTAATTGACATTGATTATATTAGAAATATTACCCAAGAGGATATCTACGAATTTTTAATGTATGCCGACGGAACGAGAAAAAATCTTGCCGCCGCTAAGGCAAGAAAGCTTTCGGCACTAAAGGGATTTTTTAAATATCTTCACGTTAAGCGAATGATGATAGACGAGAATCCCGTTATTAATATCGAATCCCCTAAGCAAAAAGAATCCTTGCCCAAGTTTTTGTCTATCGAAGAAAGCCTGTTGCTTTTAGAGGCGGTTAAAAATGACCGAGAATCCAAATCTCGTATACGTGATTATGCTATTATTACGCTTTTTCTCAATTGCGGTATGCGTGTTTCCGAGCTTGTTGGCATAAATCTTAACGACGTTGACCGTGAATTTCGTTCGGTAACGGTTACCGGTAAGGGTAACAAGCAAAGAATAATTTATCTTAACAGTGCTTGCAGAGCGGCACTTTCGGATTATTATTTAGAAAGAACAGGGACGGCGCACGCAAAGGCACATTCCCCTGCTATGTTTTTGAGCAACCGTGAGCAGCGCATAAGCGTTAAAACAGTTCAATGGCTTGTATATAAATATCTTGAGATTGCAGGGCTTGAATCAAAGCATTATTCGGTTCATAAGCTAAGACATACCGCCGCTACGCTTATGTATCAGACAGGTCAGGTTGACGTTCGTGTGCTAAAGGATATTCTTGGACACGAGCAATTAAACACCACGCAAATTTATACCCACGTAAGTAACAAGAATATGGAGCAAGCTATGGAGAACAACCCCCTTTCCTCTCAAAAGCCGTTACCTAAGGATAATTTTACTCCACTTGACAAAAAAGATGATAATGATGATGACGGCGAAGAAGATTAAATAAAAAATGAGTATTAAATCTTCACTCAAAATAGTTCTAAAAAAGAATATCCTCCCGTATATTTTAATGAAATTATATCGGGAGGATATTTTATGGAGCATTCTATTTATAAGGATATAGCCGAAAGAACCGGTGGGGATATTTATATTGGGGTGGTTGGACCCGTGCGAACGGGAAAGTCAACCTTTATCAAAAGATTTATGCAGGCATTGGTTTTGCCAAATATCGACGATCAATATTCCAAGGAGCGAGCCAAGGATGAAATGCCTCAATCGGCGGCGGGCAAGACCGTGATGACCACTGAGCCAAAATTTGTTCCCGACGAGGCGGTTACAGTACGCTTTGAGGATAATATATCTATGCGCGTTAAAATGATAGATTGCGTTGGATACATCGTTTCCGAGGCGCTCGGTACGCTTGAAAACGGTCAGGAGCGAATGGTAAATACCCCGTGGCAGGAAGAGCCTATGCCATTTGTTCAGGCGGCAGAATATGGCACGGAAAAGGTTATAAAGGACCACTCAACTATCGGAGTGCTTGTTACAACAGACGGCACTATAGGCGAAATTTCACGTGAGAGCTATATTCCCGCCGAGGAAAGAGTTGTAGCCGAGCTTAAGGCAATTGGCAAACCATTCGTTATAGTATTAAATTCGGCGGAGCCAACCTCGGATACCTCTATGGCTCTTGCCTACGAGCTTGAGGAGAAATATCAAGCACCTGTTGCCTTGGTAAGCTGTGCCGATCTTGACTTTGAGGATATTTCGCATATACTTGAGTTGGTTCTCAATGAGTTTCCCATTTCAGAGGTATGCTTCGACGTTCCATCCTGGATATCTGCACTTGACGCCTTGCATCCGATAAAGACCTCTGTTAAGAGCAGTATATCACAGTTTGCCCTCGGGGTTAAACGCATTGGAGATATAAAGACCTCATTGGTGTGCTTTAATAACGATGATTACGTCGAGTCGTGTCTTATTTCCGATATTGATCTCGGAACAGGCTCCGCACGAATTAATCTCAGCTTTTCCGATGAGCTTTATTACTCTGTGCTTAGCGAGCTTACAGGCCTTGAAATTAACAATGAATCAGAGCTTATTTCGCTAATGCAGAGCCTTGCGGCAATGAAATCTCAGTATGAGAGGGTTGCCGAGGCGCTTAAAATGACCGATGAAAAGGGCTACGGAATAGTTATGCCTACTAAGGATGAGTTAAAGCTTGATACTCCCGAGATAATAAAGCAAAACGGAGGCTACGGAGTAAAGCTTTCGGCATCTGCGGAGTCAATCCATCTAATTCGAGCTAATATAAAAACCGAGATAAATCCTATCGTTGGCACAGAGCAGCAATCCGAGGAAATGGTAAAATATATGCTTAAGGAATTTGAGGCTGATCCACAAAAGCTTTGGAACTCCAATATGTTTGGTAAAACGCTCTACGAGCTTATCAACGACGGTCTTTACTCAAAGCTTGATCATATGCCCGATGAATCGAGAGTTAAGCTTGCAGAAACCCTTGAAAGAATTATAAACGAGGGTAGCAACGGTCTTATTTGCATATTGCTTTAAAAATATATCAAATTTCAGTTTCAAAAAAAAGGCTATCCCAAATTCGCATTTGAGATAGCCTTTTAATTATTGATTTTGTTGTTTTCTATTTAACATTTGATTTATCTTAGTTGTATTCCTTCTAATAATCAAATAAATAATAGCCCAAATAATAATATATCCGACAATAAAAATTGCCGTAAATACTATAATTGGTAGCGCACCGATGTCAAGCCAATCGTTAAGCAGATACGCACTAAGATAATCGACATACAAAATAATGCCGTGTATCAGTATTGCCGCCATCAGTGGAAGACGCTCGATTTGGTATATAGCATTCATGCCTCCTGCAATAAAGGCAAGCACGGAAAGCGATAATATACCGATGAAAACTTGATTAACCGTTAAGGTATCGATGCCGGTAGTATGCTTTAATATGATATAGACGATTGCTAAAGCAATAGGTCCAATCCCCATAGCAATAATTCCGCGCCGTGCAAAATCTAAAACAAATCTTTTCATATTCCCTCGTACCTCCTTTTAATTTCCGCAAAGCAACGCCTTGAAACGTATTCCTTATATCCGCAGTAAAACACGGCGTCGACTCCACCGCTAAAAACTGCATTAAATCTTTGAATACGATGCTCGTTTGCAAGTGTGGATTTATTTATACGAATAAAATAGGATGGCAAGATTTCCTCTAAATCCCGAAGTCTGTCTTTAAGCAAATAGCGGTTGCCCTCAGTATCTATAGCTATTACCTTTCTATCGAGAACGGTGATACATTCTATATCGCCAAAGGATAGCTTTCGCATATCTTCTTCTCGGTAGCCCATAATAAAATCGACACCTGAAAAATTACGCACAAGATTTTCTATCTCGCACGTAAGCGAAGACGGAGCGTGAACGATTGCTATTATTTCTTCTTCGGCATTTTTATCAATAATAATCTTATATTTCATTAAAAAAATCCTTACTGTTTTTTCATTTGTCTAAGAAAGCAGAACACGGCAAGCAGAGTTATTGCTACACTATATAAAGTTATAGGAAGAATATGCGTGCAAGCAAGTCCAAAATCTCCCTTAAATAATGCTTTTTCCATTTCTACTGCGTGAACGAAAGGGAGTACATTTGCTATTTTTTCAAAGTAGCCACCCACAAGCGTAAGATCAAACCACACTCCCGAAAGCCAAGCAGACAGATTGGTAAGTAATGCTCCGCAAATGCCTCCGACCTGCTTAACTCCAAGGATGCTACCGCACAAAAGTCCAAGTGAAATATAGAAAATTGCCATAGGAATTATGCCTATAATTGCATAAATAATATTCACGCTCAAGGTAAGTCCCAAGCAACTCGCGGCAATATAGCAAATAATGGTTTGCCCAAGTGCAATTGGAATAAACGGAAGCATATAGCCAAGTATAAAATCGAATCCTGTAAGAGGTGTTGTATATAATCTTTGCAGAAGCGAGCTTTCTCTGTCCCTTGCAACCAACGTTGCCGAAAACAAGGTCATAAACGATAAACCAAATATGGTAATACCCGGAGTTAATATGTCTATCTCGAATAGATTTACAGGAATATTTGCCTGCAAAGCGCTTAAAAGCAATAGTAACACTAACGGAAATCCCAAGCCGAATGCGATATTTAGAGGATCACGTAAAATCTCCTTTGCGCATCTTTTAGTAAAGGTTATCATTCTCATCATACGCCCTCCTTTACGATAGAAACGAAAGCCTCTTCAAAGCTCTGAGTATTCGCTTTTGCGTTAATCTCCGCTACAGTTCCCACGGTTAATAGCCTTCCGTTTTTCATAATACCGATGCGGTCGGAGAGCGACTCGGCTTCCTCCATATAATGTGTGGTCAAGATAATCGTAATTTTGCCCTTTAACAACCGAATGGTTTCCCAAAGCTCGTGCCTTGCTATAACGTCAAGTCCAAGCGTAGGCTCATCTAAAAACAAAATTTTCGGCTCGCTGATTAACGCCATTGCAATACTAACACGGCGTTGCCATCCTCCCGATAGCTTTCCTGCTTTTCTCCTTAAAACGCCTTCTAAGTCAAATTGCTCTGATAGATTTCTGATTTTAGATGCGGTCTTTTCTCTTGAAAATCCGTGAATACCGCAAATTAACTCCAAATTCTCCTTTACGGAGAGTCCCGGTGCTATAGCGGTTTCTTGCGGAGAAAAGGCGATAAGCCTTTTTATCTTTTCCGATTCCTTTGTTATGCTGTAACCACCAACAAGAGCCTCTCCATCTGTTGCCTGCGTTAGGCAGGAAAGCATTTTTATCGTAGTAGTCTTCCCCGCTCCGTTTACGCCGAGGAGAGCGAATAATTCCCCCTCGAAGATTTCGAGATCAATATTATCTACGGCAGTTATATTTTTATACCGCTTAACAAGCTTTGTCGTTTTTATTGCCTGCATTAATTCTTCCTCCATTTTTATTTGTAAGTATTATTATAACAAATAAAAGCTGAATTTTTTTGATTTCTGCCTTATCGGTAATTTGTGATGTCTAATCGGTTGTAGCCGCGCAATCTTTAAAATCTGCCGAAAGATATATGCATTTCTCTCGGCAGATTTTATTTATTCAATAATATATTTTTTATTTCTTGAATTGCTTTGCTCGGCAACAAATGAGATATATCCTCTTGCGCTTGTATTTTTTGTCGAACTACGGTTGAACTAACCTCCGTTAATTCGTCTAAGGTCTTTATTAAAACCGTTTCAGTGCTTGGCGCATAGCTACTATTATACTCTTCCATTTTTTTCTCGTATTCGAGGTCGACGGCATTTCGATAGCCCTTAACTATTGCATCGGCTTTTAATTCATTTGCCAATTCATATAGCCAACCGTCCGAGGATATTACCTCTACCTCCGGTATATCACTTAGCGCCGCCTTGGCAATCCTCGTTCGCTCCTCAAGCGTGAATGTATATTGCTTGCTTGCGTTTATCATTACCGCAACAAAAACCTTATTGTATCGCTTAAGGGCTTCGTTAATTATAAAAATATGTCCGTTTGTTATCGGGTCAAAGCTTCCCGGAACAATCGCTATCGTCTTATTATTTTGCATAGCTTATTCTTCGTCCTTTAGCTTTAAAACAGTGATAAAGGTATTACCGTACTTATTTTGCTTAGCAACGTCAAATTTTGCTTGAAGCGCAACGTCGCCGTTAAAAATCTCCTCCGTTCCGCTTTCACAAACAATAAGCGTAGATGGCTTTATCATATTGGCGCTAAGCAACGCATTTAATGCAGGATTATACATCTTTAGTGCATAAGGCGGATCGATTATTATAATATCATAGGATTTTCCAGTGTTGCGCCTTATAAACTCAAGATAGTCACACTGGAAAACGATTCCACTTTCCTTAAGGTGTGTTTTTTCAAGATTTTCCTTTATAAGATTTACCGCTTCCTTGGATTTATCAACAAAGGTTGCGCTTGCCGCTCCACGGCTTAACGCCTCAAGCCCCATTTGACCTGAGCCCGCAAAAAGATCAAGCACACATCTCCCCTCTATATCAAACTGGAGCATAGAAAAAACTGCTTCCTTTACTCTTTCTGCCGTAGGGCGTGTGTTATCCCCCTTCGGAGTCTTTAACACTATTCCCTTTGCCTTACCTGTTATTATTCTCATTTTTTATACCCTTACGATTTTGAATTAAAATATTGATAAATTTTTGTAGCATCGGATTTGGATATTCCCTTTACGGCTACAAGCTCTGCCTCCGATGCCTTTTTTACTGCACTTAACGAGCCCAACGCTTGCAAAAGCCTCTTAGCCTTTGCAGGACCTATGCCATCGATTTTTTCAAGTGAGGAGTGCGTTAAGGTGCTTCTCTTAGCCTTCATCACCTTATCAACCGTAAAGCGGTGGACCTCCTCCTGTATTCTATATATTAGCATAAATATCGATTGCTCTCTTGCGATATTTATTTCATATTCATCTGTGCATAGAGAGCGAGTTTTATGGAATTCATCCTTTACCATTCCAAAAACGGGAATATATATATTTTCCTCTGCGAGAACCTCTTTAACCACTGAAACGTGTCCTTTTCCACCATCGATTAGCAAAAGGTCGGGATATTCCGAAAAGGACGACGAAGTGTCCTCCTTTAGGTGCTTTATTCTTCTCTTAATTGCCTCTCGCATTGAAGCGTAATCGTCGGGCGCACCGTTTACGGTTTTAATATTAAATAATCGATAATCGTTTTTTGATGGATGACCGTTTTTATATACCACCATTCCTGCCGTAATATTCTCACTTCCGATATTAGATATATCGTAGGCTTCAATACGCTCGGGGAGTGATTCAAGACCTAAAAGCTCGGCAAGAGAAATAAGAAGGCTCTCGTCCTTTTGATTTTGAAGCTTAAGCTGACGTATCTTTTCGGATGCATTTTCCTTAACTACGTTGGCAAGGTCCTTAAACGTACCTCGCTCGGCTTTCTTAACGGTAATTCTTTTATTAACCTTGCTATATAAGAATTCCTCAATATCTAAAATATCATCCTCGTCAAGGTCAAAGGAAAGTATAATGCTTTTTGGGATATATTCCCTTTCTATATAATGCTCAATTAAAAATGCACTTAATGCCTCAGAGACGGTTATCGCTTCGTTATTAAATACGAAGTCTGCTTTATCACTTACCACACCGTTTCTGATATACATTACCGACATACAAGCCGCTACGTGATCGCCGTAGAAGCCAAACACATCGGCATTGACGTCTGGGGATGCCACAACACTTTGCTTTTCGTTTAGACTTTTAAGAGCTTTAATAGTATCACGGCATTTTGCCGCCGCTTCAAAGTTTTCACTTTCTGCAAATGACATCATTTTTTCCTCTAGGAGAGATGTCGCCGAGCTTATATTTCCTCTTAGGATATTTGCCGCACAATTGATGAGCGCAAGATAATCCTCTTTGGAAAATTTACCCGTACAAAGTCCGCAGCATTGACCGATTTGATAATAAAGACATGGGCGTTGCTTACCTATCTCCTGCGGAAATTTGCGCTTGCAATTAGGTATTCCCAAGAATTTATGCAAAATATCGAGTATGGAATATGCAGTTGATGCTCCCGAGAAAGGTCCAAAATATTTTCCCTTATCGTTGCTTCTGCTTCGAGAGAAAATGATTTTAGGATATTCCTCGTCGGTTATTTTAATATATGGATATGATTTTGCATCCTTAAGCTTTATATTGTACTTAGGAGTATATTTTTTAATTAAGGTGTTTTCAAGAGAGAGAGCCTCAATTTCGCTTTTGCAAAGGATATACTCAAAATCCTCTGCGGCAGACACCATTTTTGAGGTTTTAAAATTCTTTTTACTGTTTTGAAAATATTGAGAAACACGGTTTTTAAGCCTTCGAGATTTTCCAACGTATATAACCGTTCCCGCCTTGTCCTTCATTATATAAACACCGGGAGTTGTTGGAAGGTCATTTGCCTTATTTAATAATTCCGCAAGTCTTTTTTGTGTTTGTGGCATGGCTTCTCCTTTCTCAAATATTTCAATGGTATTCTGAAATTCTAAAATTAAAAAATAAAGAGCTGTTTTCACAGCCCCTTAATTTTTACGCCTGCTCAGGTAATCCGGTCTTAATAAGCTCGATAAGACCGTTAACGGCATCATTTTCATCAGAGCCGTCTGCTGATATTGCTATCGACATTCCCTGTGCTATACCAAGTGAAAGCACACCGAGAAGGCTCTTTGCGTTAACCTTGCGTTCTTCCTTTTCTATCCAAATAGATGATTTAAATGTATTTGCCTTTTGAATAAAAAATGTAGCGGGTCTTGCGTGTAAACCTATGTTATTTGTGATAGTAACTTCTTTCCTTACCATAATATCAATGCTCCCCTATTGTGTAAAATTCAATTAATTGCTATAATTTTACACAAAAATTAATTATATAAATAGTATATCAAAAAAATGTGCTAAAATCAAGTGTAAAGTATTGTGCGTTTTATACAAAGTTTTTTGTGTAAAACACTCGTTTTTATTTTTTGTTTACAAAATACGATTTTATTTTTCTTCAATCAACTCAGTACCAAGTATCATTATTTCAAGAGTTACCTTTTCGGTGCAAATAACGTAGGTCTGACCCGCTGATAAATAATCGGTTCCATTTAAAAGAAACGTACCGTCGCTTGAGAATTTTCCCTCGCATTTTATTCTTCCGGTTGCGTCAATTCTCGTATCCTTTGGATAGGTCACCGTGATTGCAGAGCCGTTTTCGATAAAGGTTTCTGTTGAGGGTGCAATAGTAAGCGGAATACTTGAAGCATCCGAGCTTTCCATAATAACGCCGAGCCTATCGCCGCTATCCTTAAAATAAACCTCATCTCCACTATTTATATAGTACTGAGTGGTGTTTTCGATATTCTTTACGGAGAAGGAAACCGCACATTTATCCGATTCCTGAAGGCTTGTAAACGCATTAAAAAAGTTGTATCTAAAGGCAATTCCTATTCCAATAGAAATTATTAATAAAATAATTGCAACATCCAATACACCAAACTTAGGGAATTTTTTAAGCCTTGCCTTTACCTCCGTTTTTTTACTGTCGGAGCTTTTATTTTCTTGTATTTTTTCTTTTTTGATTTTTTTCATAATATTTTGCTCCGTTTAATTAAAATTACCCGCTACGCAATATGCGGTTGAGGAAAATTCGGGAAATCTCATTTCTATAGCCTCGCCAACTGCAATTCGTCTGCCGTTTACGGTATAGCCAACTCCGCTTTCGTACTCTGCCGAAGAGGAGATATATACGGTTACGTTATATTTATCGGGATACTCCGACAGTACGCCGTTGTAGGTAACGGTTGAAGCCTTGCCGTCCTCGCCTTGAATCTCGCTTTGAGTGTAATCAAGCACGGTATATTTTTCAATACTGTCTACCCTTTCAACTACGCCAAGCTGGTTTTTTGATACTGCATCGGTTACAGTATCTCCTGCCTTTATTTTATTAATAAATTCCTCGTCAACGCCACGAAGCTCAATGGTATATTGCAAATCCACCGTGCTTGTTGACCAAAGGCTTTTTATGCTTGACCAAGAAAATATGGCGTACAACGATGCTCCAATAATAGTTACGATAATGAGAAGGACCAAAAAGTCGATTACGTTAAAGCTTCGTTTAGCCTTTTTTTGCTTGGATGAGCTATTGGTAATAATATTATTATTCATCTTTTATCTCCTTTTACAAAGATTATAAGGATTGATCGTGTTGAAAGTCCTCAAGACGCAAGCGCTCAGAGTTTCCAACTCTTACAAATGCGGTTCCCATTGCAATAATAGTCCAAAACAGATAGAATATTCTTTGATTATACCATATATAATCAAATACACCCATTATAAGCGCAGATACTATAGAGGCAACCGCCGCAATAACGTATACCGTTGATGCGGAGCTTTTCTCTTTTTTAATATATTCAAGGCTCTTTTGAAAATTTAAGAATAGTGCAATTGATAATACTAAAAATCCGATTATACCCATGCACAGTATTACTTGCAGTAGCAGGCTGTGCGAGTGCGGGGTTGACTCTATTCCCGAATATGCATAGGACGGATATATGGCCTGAAAGGCAGAATCGCCGTAGCCTATTCCAAAGAAGAAATAATCCTTAATTGCATTCAGCGTTCCCTTCCAGGTATATATTCTATACGCTATCGAGCTATCCGCAAAATTGGATATGCTTAAAAATCGCTCAATAACGCTTGACGGTAGTAATATCGGTATCAAAGGAAGGATTATCAATATTACGCCAAATATTCTAAAGGATTTTTTGGTGCGAAGCATAGCAAAAAAGAGCGTTCCTATGATAACGGCAACCCAAGCGGCTCTTGACCAGGTAAAGGTTATGCAAAGAATAAACAAAATGATAAGAGCTCGAATTAAAAATTTATCACTCCTTTCCTTTGCTCTAATTGATAACGCTAAAAGGAACGGAAATACCATTACTAAAAATACCGAAAGAATATTGGGGTTTCCAAAAAGAGAAACAACACGGGTTTTTATTATTCCGAAAAAGCTTTGGTCAAGCCAATTATTGCTTTCCGCACCGAATAAAAATTCAAATATACCTATTAGAGATACTATTACCGATGAGGTAATGAGAGCAAAGATACAACGCTTTATCCATTTTTCGGTTTTCATAAGATTTACTAACAGGAAATATCCAAGCAAAAGTACAACGCTAACTATGGCGGAATAAACCGAGGCGTGTCCACCTGCACTGAATACCGATGAAAGCAATATTAAAATTCCAAATAAAATTATGGCTAAATCCAAAATTTCAAGCTTAAATACTCGCTTTCCGCGAATTAATTTTATTACATAGAAGAAGGCCGTAACCAATACCATTAGGCAAAGCCAAATCGTTGGTAAATCTGTAAGCGACAAAAACGGTAGCACGAATATAGTTAACAGCACTCCAATTTCGGGCGAGCAAGCTATAAGCGTTATAATAAGCACTGTAAAAATCGCAAGGATTATAAACAGAGGATGTATAAACAAGGTCGCTATTCCTGCTAGCAAGCCAAGGAAAAGCATTGCGTTGCCCTTTCCTCGAGAGGTTGTTTTTTTGTTGTCAAACGCCTCGTCGGAAAAACCGAACGCAGATTTAAAAATACCTCTGCCAAGCACACTGCTTTTAACGGAGTTTGCAAGATTTATTCTTGAAAACAAAAGTGGAATAGATGTAATAGCAACAATTATTCCCGTCCACAGATGTGAGCTTTGCGAAGCATCAAGCCAAGGAATGAAAAGCTTAACGTAGTAAACTACTATCGTATAGATTCCAAAAAATAATCCGAAATTACCGTAATATTGAAGTGGGAAGGAGCAAAGCCTTTCTATAGCCCTCGAGGTTAAGGAAATCGTAACGCAGGACTCAAGTCTACTTGCAAAAAATCTTTGTATTCTACGAAAGAATTTAGTGATTTTAGGATTGTAGAAAAAATATTTTCCAAAAAATCCGCGTGAAAGTCTTTGATTAAGACGTGTATACGAGGTTAACAGTGTACCAAAAAAGCCGTTTATGAAGGTATCGTAAATCAATGCTCCAAGTCGGTCAAAAAGAGCAATCAAAAGGCTGAAGCCTGCAATTCCGCTAAGACGGTTGCTTTTTTCCCTTTTAACGGTGCTTTTAGTATTTTCCTTTTCGCCTGTCATTCCTTTGATCCTCCTTTCATAAATTTGGTACTGCCTTTAATTTTAATTTTTGTTTTGTGCTTTTTCTAAAAGATCAGGGCGTTTTTCCCTTGTTATCTTTAACGCCATTTCGTTTCGCCATGCATCGATCTTGGCGTGATTGCCCGAAATCAAAACATCGGGAACACTCACTCCGTGAAATTCATAGGGGCGAGTGTATTGCGGATATTCAAGCATACCGCTTGAAATACTTTCCTTTTCATAGCACTCGGGGTCGGAAAGCACACCCTCAACGAGTCTTGCAACCGCATCAACTACAATGCAAGCAGGAATTTCGCCTCCCGTAAGCACGAAATCGCCAATAGATATTTCCTCGTCGACAATTTCATCGATAATTCGTTGATCTATTCCCTCGTAATGACCGCAAAGTATTACGAGATTATCGTATTTTGAAAGCTCCTCAGCCTTCTTTTGATTAAAAACCGTTCCTCTCGGCGACATATATATTACTCTGCGGTTAATATCATCGCTGTGAGTTGAGGTAATATGCTCATAGCAATCATAGATAGGCGGCGCCATCATAAGCATTCCCTTTCCGCCTCCGTAGGGAGTATCGTCAACACGGCGGTGCTTATCCTTTGAGAAGTCACGAATGTTGTGACAGTTTATCTCAACAGCCCCGCTCTTTTGCGCTCTGCCTATTACACTCTCTCCCAAGACGCTCGAAACAAGCTCGGGAAAAAGTGTCATAATATCAAAAATCATTTGTATTCTCCAATGTAAAATTGTAAAATTAAATAGGCTTAGTCAAGCAAGCCCTCAATGGTTCTAACCATTATGCCCTTGCTTACGTCGATATCAATGATAAATTCATCAACAGCGGGAATCATTCGCTCTCCTTTGGGAGTGCTTACAATGTAAATATCGGATGCACCGCGATTTATAATGTCGCTAACCTTGCCATAAACCTTACCGTTGTCAGCATCAATTACGTCAAGACCGATAATGTCCGTAAGAAAATATTCGCCATCCTCGAGCGCAAAATCATCTCTATCTGCATAAAGGATAACGTTTTTAAGAGCAATAGCCTTGTCCATATCATCAATATCCTTAAGCTCCAAAATAACAAACTGCTTAAAAATAGACGCCTTAGCCACGGTATGCTTCTCAAGCTCACCCTTGCTTTTAATATATAACGCCTTAAGTGCAGTAAAATCCTCTGCAGAGTTGCACCAAGGCTCGACCTTTAAGCCTCCCTTGCAGCCGTGGGTATTTATTATTTTTCCACATTCAATATATTTTTTATCCATTTGATACTCCAAATATTTATAAATAATTATACAAGGATATTATATCACATTTCGACCTTTAATTCAACAGTTTTTTGCTTATTTTTCCTATAATTCACGCAATTCATTATTGATAGAATTTTATACAAACTTTGAATAAAATATAAAAAAATATAAATTTTGATTTTTGACTTGAAATTGAGTCTAAAATATGGTAATATATATGGGTAAATAAAAAAAGGAGATTTAATTTAACATGGGAGAAAGTATTTTTTCGATAGTTTTAATCGTAGTAATGTTCGTTGCCCTCTACTTCTTTATGATAAGACCTCAGAAGAAGCAGGAAAAAGAGCAAAACGATATGAGAAACAATCTTCAGGTTGGCGATGAGATAACCACCATCGGTGGAATAATCGGTAAGGTTGTTAGCATTAAGGAAGAAACAGTTACTATTGAAACAAGTCACGACCGCACGAAGATAAGAATCCTCAGATCTGCTGTTAGAAACGTTGATGTTAAGGCAGAGGATGCGCAGGACTAATCAATCTAAATAGTAAAAAAGAGAGCATTTCGAAATTCTCGATTGGCTCTCTTTTTTATTTGCTTTTATGTTTATTTAAGCATCTTTTTTAGGTAAAGACCTGTATAAGAGCCCTCAACCTCGGCAACCTGCTCAGGCGTTCCCTTTGCAATTACGGTGCCACCTCGATCTCCACCCTCGGGTCCGAGATCGATTATATAGTCTGCAGTTTTTATTACATCAAGATTATGCTCGATAACGAGTAAGGTGTTTCCTGCGCTGCAAAGTCTTTGGAGAACCTCAATAAGCTTAGAGATATCCTCGGAGTGAAGTCCCGTTGTCGGTTCATCAAGAACGTAAAGGGTTTTGCCCGTCGAGCGCTTTGCAAGCTCGGAGGCAAGCTTAACTCTCTGCGCCTCGCCACCTGATAACGTGGTTGAGGATTGACCCAAGCGTATATACCCGAGTCCGACATCGAAAAGAGTTTGAAGCTTTGATTTTATCCTTGGTATTCCGTCAAAGAAATACAAAGCCTCTTCAACCGACATTTCAAGAACGTCGTTTATGCTCTTGCCCTTATATTTAACCTCAAGAGTATCATAATTATAGCGCTTTCCGTGGCAAACGTCACAGGTTACGTATACGTCGGGGAGAAAATGCATTTCAATCCTCTATACGCCGTCGCCCTCACACGCCTCGCATCTGCCACCCTTAACATTAAATGAGAAACGTCCCGATTTATAGCCCTTTGATTTTGCATCGGTGGTGCTTGCAAATAGCTCTCGTATATCGGTAAACAAGCTCGTATAGGTTGCCGCATTAGAGCGTGGAGTTCTTCCTATGGGACTTTGGTCAATAGAAATTATCTTATCAAGCCCTTCTATTCCCTTTATCTCGCTATATTTACCCGCCGAGCGAATTGCACCGTTAAGCTCACGCTCAAGGACAGGGGCAATTATTCCGTTTACAAGTGAGGATTTACCTGAGCCCGAAACTCCAGTGACGCAAACGAAGCATCCAAGCGGTATATCAACGGTAACGTTCTTTAAATTATGCTCCTTGGCTCCAATAACGGTTAAATAATTACCGTTGCCCTCCCTTCTGCTTTCGGGTACCTTAATAGCCTTACGGCGTGCAAGGTATGCTCCAGTAATAGATTTTGGATCGTTCATTACCTCCTCGGGAGTTCCTGCCGAAATAATTTCTCCGCCGTGGATTCCCGCACCGGGGCCTATATCAACGAGATAATCTGATTCCATCATAGTTTCCTCGTCATGCTCAACAACGATAACCGTATTACCCAAATCGCGAAGCTTTTTAAGCGTTGCTATAAGCTTTGAGTTATCCCTTTGGTGGAGTCCTATGCTTGGCTCGTCCAATATATAAAGCACTCCGACAAGTGCCGAGCCTATCTGCGTGGCAAGACGAATTCGTTGTGCTTCGCCTCCCGAAAGCGTACCCGCCTTACGAGCAAGTGTAAGATATTCAAGTCCAACGCTTTGCAAAAATCCAAGGCGAGCCTTAATTTCCTTTATTATCTCCTTGGAAATAGTTTTTTCGGTTTCGCTAAAGGTTAAGCCGTTAACGAATTCAAGCGCCTTAGTTACCGAAAGCTGACAAAAATCATCTATGCTTTTGCCTCCTACGGTTACCGCTAAATAATTCGGCGAAAGACGCTTTCCAAGACAAACCGGACACGGAGCATCCTCTATAAATTGCTCGTAGTAATCGTTTGCGCCTTGTTGACCAAGTCTTCGCTCTATCATTGGAACAACGCCCTCAAATACAGTTTTTTGGTGTTTTTCGACATTTCCGAAATATCGCTTAATTTCATAAAGCTCTGTGCCCGAGCCGTATAGCAGGATATTATATGCTTCGTCGCTAAATTTTTCTATAGGAGTATCCATATCAAATCCAAAGCGCTCGCCAACCGCTATAAATAACGGACCGTTCCAGCTTTCCTCCTCAAGGGATTTAAAGCCGTTAACGGCTATCGCTCCCTCTCTAAGACTAAGCCTTTTATTTGGTATTAACCTTTCAATTGCAAGACGGCGCATATCTCCGATTCCGTCACAATGAGGGCACGCACCCTGCGGGTTGTTAAATGAGAACATACGTGGCTCAAGCTCGCCAAAGGAGATATTGTGCTTTTCGCAGGCGTAGCTTTGAGAAAATTCAAGCTCCTCGCCCTTTTCATCGCCTCGAGGCACCGTGCTTATAACGAGATGACCGTCGGCAAGCTTTAAAGCATTTTCAACCGAGTCGGCAAGTCGGGAGCGTATCCCCTCCTTCATAACGAGTCTGTCTACAATAATTTCTATATTATGCTTTTTGTTTTTATCAAGAGCGATATTTTCGGTAAGATCATAAATATTACCGTCTATTCTTACACGAACGTATCCGCTCTTCTTTGCGCTTGCAAGCACTTTTTCATGCATACCCTTTTGCGCACGAACAACGGGAGCAAGCACCATAAAGCGCTCTCCGTCCTTAAGAGTCATTATTTGCTCGATAATAGAGTCAACGGTTTGTCGCTTTATCTCCTTGCCGCATATAGGACAATGCGGAATACCGATGCGTGCATAAAGCAAGCGCAAATAATCGTATATTTCGGTTACCGTTCCAACGGTGGAGCGTGGATTTTTTGACGTTGTCTTTTGGTCAATTGAAATAGCGGGAGAAAGTCCCTCTATTAAATCAACGTCGGGCTTATCCATTTGCCCCAAAAACATTCTTGCGTAGGAGGACAGAGATTCTACAAATCTTCGATGACCCTCCGCATATATAGTATCAAAGGCAAGCGAGGATTTACCCGAGCCCGAAAGACCTGTTAGCACAACAAGCTTATCCCTTGGTATCTCAAGGTCTATATTTTTTAAATTATGAACCCTCGCACCCTTTATTATAATTGAATTTGCCATTAAATTCCTCTTTATTTTTGATTTCTAAGTTCCTTTATTCTATCTCTTATATACGCCGCCTGCTCAAATTCAAGCTTAGCGGATGCCGCCTTCATTTCCTTGGTAAGCTGCTCTATCATTTTTTCACGCTCGGCACGTGACATTTTTTTCTCCCCGCCCGAGTGCGATGACAGTGATTTTTTATCCCTTGCGCCAATCTCGATAACGTCACGAATTTCCTTGATAATAGTTTTAGGAACAAGTCCATGCTTTTTGTTGTATTCCTGTTGAATCGTGCGGCGGCGGTTGGTTTCGCTTATCGCTCTTTCCATTGATCCTGTAATTTTATCCGCATACATAATTACGTGACCGTTTGCGTTTCTTGCCGCTCGTCCTATAGTTTGAATAAGACTTCTTTCGGCTCTCAAAAAGCCTTCCTTATCGGCGTCAAGAATAGCAACGAGCGATACCTCGGGAATGTCAAGTCCCTCTCGAAGAAGATTTATTCCAACCAAAACGTCAAAGGTACCAAGTCGAAGGTCACGAACTATCTCCATTCGCTCAATAGTATCTACGTTAAAGTGAATGTACTTTACCTTGATACCGTTATTTTCAAGATACTCCGTAAGGTCCTCCGCCATCTTTCGTGTAAGAGTTGTAACAAGAACACGCTCGTTTTTAGCGGTGCGAATACGTATCTCTCCCATAAGATCGTCAATTTGCCCCTCAACGGGTCGAACCTCAACCTCGGGGTCAACGAGTCCCGTGGGACGAATAATTTGTTCAACTATATTTTCGGAGCGCTCAAGCTCGAAATCTCCGGGAGTAGCGCTTACGAATACGGTTTGATTTAGCTTTGATTCAAATTCTTCAAAGTATAAAGGCCTGTTATCGTATGCGGACGGAAGTCGAAAGCCAAAATCAACGAGATTTTTCTTTCTTGCGGTATCTCCACCACTCATCCCTCTTACCTGAGGAAGCGTTACGTGTGACTCATCCACAAATAAAAGAAAATCATCGGGAAAATAATCAAGCAAGGTATACGGCGTAGAGCCCTTGGGTCTGCCCGAAAGAACTCTTGAGTAATTTTCAACTCCCGAGCAAAATCCTACCTCTCGAAGCATCTCGATATCGTATTTAACACGCTCCTCGATTCTTTGAGCCTCGATAAGCTTATGCTGACTCTCAAAGTATTCCTTACGCTCCTGCATTTCAAGAGCAATCTCCTTAAGAGCCCTTTCCTTTTTATCATCGGATACGGCATAGTGTGTGGCGGGATATATCGGCGCATAGCTTAAGAAGCGGAGTACCTCGCCCGTAACTATGTTAATCTCGGATATTCTATCAATTTCATCTCCAAAGAATTCAACTCTTAGCGCCTTATCACGCATATTAGCGGTTACAAGATCAACTGTATCACCCTGCACCCTAAAATTATCACGCTCAAGGCTTAAATCATTTCGGTTATAGCTAATTGAAATTAATTTTTTAATAAACTCATCACGGCTCATCTCCATACCGCTTCTAACTGCGAGAACGAGCTTTTGATATTCCTCGGGATCTCCAAGAGAATATATGCAGGAAACGCTTGCCACGATAATAACGTCGCGGCGCTCGAAAAGCGCAGAGGTTGCGCTATGGCGAAGCATATCGATTTCATCGTTTACCATAGCGTCCTTTTCGATATATACGTCCTTTCCCGGTATATACGCCTCGGGCTGATAATAATCGTAGTAGGATACAAAGTATTCAACCGCATTATTTGGAAAAAACGAGCGAAACTCGGAGCAAAGCTGACCCGCAAGCGTTTTATTGTGCGCCAAAACGAGCGTTGGCTTATTTACCTGCGCTATTATGTTTGCCATTGTAAAGGTTTTTCCCGAGCCTGTAACACCAAGCAGAGTTTGTGTGCGCATGCCGTTATTTATTCCGTTTACAAGCTTTTCTATCGCCTCGGGCTGATCTCCCGTTGGCTTGTGTGGAGCAACAAGCTCAAATTTATCCATACGCATTCTCCTTTCGGCATTTTTATGAATTCGATACTAATTTATTATACCACAAAAATTATATAATCGCAATCTTTTTGCAAAAATAGCAAAAGAAAAAACGGATTGCTCCGTTTCTTCTTATATATTAGCTTTTCTTTTCTCTAAGCTCATTGACAACTCTTTCATATTGTGCAAGGCATTTATTGATGATATCCATAGCCTCATCACGATGAAGGATGTCCTTTACGGTGGTTTTTTTATGCTCAAGAGTTTTATAGACCTCAAAGAAGTGCATCATTTCATCAAAAATGTGCTTAGGTAATTCCTGTATATCATAGTAGCCCTTATAAGTGGGGTCTTGAATCGGAACGGCGATAATCTTTTCGTCAAGCATATCATCGTCTATCATCGTTATAACTCCGATAGGATAGCAGGTAACGAGAGTTGCGGGAGATATGGTTTCGCCACAAAGCACGAGAACGTCAAGAGGGTCCTTGTCATCCGCATATGTGCGTGGGATAAAGCCGTAATTTGCAGGGTAAACGGTTGACGTATATAAAACTCTGTCAAGACGCAGGAGTCCTGTTTCCTTATCAAGCTCATATTTTACCTTACTTCCCTTCGGAATTTCTATAAAGGCCTCAAATCTTTTTGCGGTTATTCTTTCGGGTGAAATATCGTGCCAAATGTTCATTTTTTACCGTCCTTGGAAATTATAGATTAAATCAAAGTGCTTTTTGTTATTTTAATCACAGGAATATATTATCACTTTTTTTGAGCTTTGTCAACCTTTTATCAATAAAAGTTTGTTTTTTAAGATTGAATTTACATTAAATATATGCTATAATATTATATTATAAAACATTTGCGAGGATTATCTTGAAAAAGCTATTACATTTTTTAAAGGATTATCAAAAGGAATCGATACTTGCCCCAACGTTTAAAATGCTTGAAGCAATATTCGAGCTTTTAGTTCCCGTAGCGGTTACGGTTATCATTGACGAGGGTGTAAACGGTGGAAATACACATAAAATATGGCAGATGTGCGGTGCTATGCTTCTTCTTGCCGTTGTAGGTCTTATTAGCGCAGTATGCGCTCAATTTTTTGCCGCTAAAGCGGCGGTTGGATTTGCCGCTAAGGTTCGCTCCGCTCTTTTTAAAAAGATTCAAGGATTTTCATACGGAGCAACCGATAAGCTTGGCGTATCAACTCTTATAACGAGAATGACGAGCGATATAAATTCGGTTCAAACCGGTGTCAATATGTTCTTACGCTTATTTATGCGCTCTCCGTTCATTGTTTTTGGAGCAATGATATGCGCACTTATAATCGACGTAAGTCTTGGACTTATATTTATTGGCGTTATCGCAATTCTTGCCGTAATTGTTTTTGGTATTATGCTTATAAGCATTGCAATACACAAAAAAACGCAAAGGCATCTTGATAGCGTGGTTTCAAAGGTGCGTGAAAATTATAACGGAGTTCGTGTGATTCGTGCTTTTAATAAGGAGCAGGATGAGATATCCGATTTTGACGAGAAAATTGACGGATTAACCAAAATCCAACGCTTTGCGGGACGCATATCCGCACTTATGAATCCGCTTACCTACGCCGTTATAAATATCGCTATCGTTATACTTATTAAAAACGGCGCACTACAGGTAAATTCGGGCAATATAACTCAAGGCGAGCTTATAGCACTTTATAACTATATGTCGCAGATACTCGTTGAGCTTATTAAGCTTGCAAGCCTTATAATTACCTTAAACAAGGCAGCGGCAAGCGCACAAAGAATTTCCGATGTTCTTGAAGCGCCAAGCGACGTAGATTTTGAGGTTAGAAAGAACTTTAGCGAAGAGGACTACGCGGTTAAGCTTGATAATATAAGCTTTAAATACTCTAAGGAATCCGAGGATAACGTTATCGAGAATATTTCACTTGATGTAAAGCACGGTCAAACCGTTGGAATTATAGGTGGAACGGGCTCGGGTAAAACTACGCTTGCAAACATTATAGCAGGATTTTACCACGCAACCGAGGGTAACGCCTTCGTTTACGGCAAAAACGCTTCGCTACTTGATGAATCAGATAGGAAAAAGATATTTGGTATAGTTCCGCAAAGAGCTACGCTATTTGCAGGTACTATTCGCTCTAACCTCTTGTTTGGCGATGAAAATGCAAGCGACGAGGATTTATGGTTGGCTCTTGACCTTGCTATGGCAAAAGACTTCGTTGCCGAAAAGACTAACAAGCTTGACGAGGAGGTATTGCAAAACGGAACTAATTTTTCGGGTGGTCAACGTCAGCGTCTAACTATCGCTCGCGCACTGACAAGAAGACCTAAAATACTTATTCTTGACGATTCCTCGTCGGCGCTTGACTATGCAACTGAGGCATCGCTTAGAAAAAATATCGCCTCGCTTGATTATTCTCCAACAGTATTTATAATCTCTCAACGTGCCTCCTCAATTATGCACGCCGATAAGATAATCGTGCTTGACGACGGTGTTGCAGTTGGCGTTGGTACGCACGACGAGCTTCTTGGCTCCTGCGAGATATACAAGGAAATATATGATACACAATTTTCCGAGGGAGGTGAGCAAAAATGAAAAGCAACTCATCCTCAATAAAGAAAAACGCATCGGTATTTCTTAAGGTATTAAAATATCTTAAGGGATATCTCTCACTGTTTATAAGCTCAATAATACTTACGCTTGCCGTGGTTGTTTTAACGCTCTACGTACCGATTCTTATAGGTCAAGCCATCGACCTTGCGGCAGAGCCCGGAAAGGTAGATAGCGCAGAGATTGGCAGAATACTTACCAAGGTTGCCGTTTGTATTGGCTTTACCGCAATTTTTCAGTGGATAATAAACGTAATAAACAACCGAATGGTTTACGGAATAGTGCGCAACGTTCGTCACGAGGCCTTTGTAAAAATTCAAGGCTTCCCTGTTTCGTTTATCGACTCTCATCGCTCGGGCGATATCGTAAACCGACTTATAGCCGACTCGGATCAATTCTCCGACGGACTCTTGATGGGATTTTCACAGTTCTTTAACGGAATTATGACGATTCTCGGCACGATAGTATTTATGTTTATGATAAGCGTTCCCGTAACCTTTATCGTTATCGTTATAACTCCGCTTTCGCTTTTCGTAGCATCCTTTATTGCAAAAAGAACATTTAATCTTTTTAAAAAGCAATCGCAAATTCGAAGCGAGCAAACCGCACTTATTGACGAAATGATTGGCGAGCATAAAACCGTTGTCGCCTTTGGCTACGAGGAAAAGGCAGTTGAACGCTTCGACGAAATCAATGGCAGAGTTGAAAAGACCTCGCTTAAGGCTATATTCTTCTCTTCTCTTACAAATCCCTCCACACGCTTTGTAAACGCCGTGGTGTACGCTTTCGTAGCATTTGCAGGCGCTATGATATGCGCAAGCCTCGGAGGAGAGGTTTTAAGAGTTGGTATGCTATCAAGCTTTTTATCCTACGCAACGCAATATACGAAGCCCTTTAATGAAATTTCGGGAGTTGTTACCGAGCTTCAAAATGCTCTCGCAAGCGCTGAGCGAGTATTTGACCTTATCGAGTCGCCTGCGGAAGATGCAGTGGTCGATGACGGTGCGAGTATTAAAAATGCCGAAATAGAGTTTTGCAACGTTTCGTTTTCATACGTTCCAGAGAAGCCTCTTATTACTGATTTTAATTTCAAAGCCGAGGCGGGTCAGCACGTTGCAATCGTTGGTCCTACCGGTTGCGGAAAAACCACGCTTATAAATCTTCTTATGAGGTTTTACGACGTTAAGGAGGGCTCGATCAAGCTTGGCGGTAAGGACATACGCAAGATAGAGCGTGGCGTGCTTCGTAAGAAATACGGTATGGTGCTTCAAGAAACCTGGCTTTCCGACGGTACTATTAAGGAAAATATCGCTTACGGTAAGGCGGACGCCACCGACGAGGAAATTGTTGCGGCGGCTAAGGCGGCTCACGCTCATAGCTTTATAAAACGCTTACCCGATGGATACAATACCGTAATCGGCGACGGCGCGACATCACTTTCGCAAGGTCAGCGACAACTGCTTTGCATTGCAAGAATAATGCTTTGTGAGCCCGAAATCCTTATCTTAGACGAGGCTACATCATCAATCGATACTCGAACCGAGATTAGCATACAAAAGGCGTTTAAAACTGTTATGCAGGGCAAAACGGCATTTATAGTCGCTCATAGACTCTCAACCATCAAGGATTGCGACGTAATTTTGGTTATGAATAACGGTAACATCGTTGAGCAAGGCTCGCACACCGAGCTTCTTAAGCGTAAGGGCTTTTATTATAAGCTTTATAACAGTCAATTTCCTGAGGCTTAATTAAATATGATTAGGGGAGAATTTTACGTTCTCCCCTTTTCGATTTAGCTATTTATTTTTTCTCTCCATTTATGATAATTAAAATGGTTTCGGCAATAGGAATTAAATTGCTTTTCTACGTTGCTAATACCAGAATATTCGTTTGTTGCAAGAAGCTTATTAAAGAATGGCAGACCGCTTGCCGTTTCGGGTAAGGTATCCTTCCCTATATCTCGCCAGACGTATTGCGCATCGGTAATATAAATTTGCGTGGGAAAGCTACGCTCCACTCTTATCATTCCAACTAAAATAACATCCTCGTTTTTACATTCGTTGCTCGCAATACATCCCTCGGATTCATCATATCTCACTAAGATGTGAGTTTTGCATTTTTTCTTTGGTTCTGTTCCCTTAACGAAATATCCAATTTCACTTCTATCCCCCCGCGGATCTTTTTTGCAAGCATCACAAAGTAGTAAACCCGAGTCCTTACAGTATTCGGCGCTAACGATATTTTCAGACTCATCGAACCTATCCAACGAGTCGTTATCAATATATTTTTGGTGGAGCCTCGTCATTATTTTATCCCAGACCTCAATACATATCTTATTGGTTGATGCACCTAGGGGCTTTGGATATTCATATCCGTACCAAACGCCCCCAACGTAGTAAGGTGTATATCCAATATACCACCTATCACAGTTATCCTGCGTTGTTCCGGTTTTGCCCGCACATTCAACCTTGCTTTGTAGGGTTATACTTTTTGCCGTGCCGTTTGCGAGAACGTTCTGAAGCATTTTAGTCATAATTATAGCGTTCTCCTCACTTATAACCGCCTCGCCGTGATATTCGTTATCAAGTATTATATTTCCGTTTACGTCGGTTACCTTATAAAAGCTTCTCGGCTTTGAGTATATACCCTTATTAACGAAAATCGAATACGCCGCCGTTATTTCAAGAAGTGACACCCCGTAATTAAACTGTCCAAGCCCGAGTGCAGCGTAATCCTTATCGCTAACGGTTATTCCGCTTTCAAGCGTTTTACTTTCTATTAAGCTATTAATATGCAGCTTGTGTTTTAAAAAATCAAAGGATGCGTCAAGTCCGATATCGCTTAGCACCTTAACGCTTACCGTGTTTACCGATTGCTCAATTGCGTAATTGATATTAGTCAATCCCCTGTATTCCCTCGTTACGTTTTTAGGCCAAGCGTTTGATTGAGTCGGTTCTTGAACGCCCGAGAAATTTACGGGAGTATCGTCATAAACCGTTGACCATTTTATAATATTATTTTCAAGCGCAGGGGCATAGACCGATAAAGGCTTTATAACCGAGCCTGCGGGCCTCTGCGCATCGGTTGCGTAGCTTTGCAAGCGATTGCCCTGCTTTTTTCCGATAGCACCCGCAACGCCTAAAATAGCACCGTTGTAGGGATTTATTATTATCATTGCCGATTGAGGCTCTTCGCCGCTTCCGCTTTGATGAAAATTGCTTACATTAGCATAAAATTCCTCTAGCAGTGCTTGTATTTCTATATCCATAGCGGTATATATTTTTAGCCCGCCTGTATATATTAGCTTGCTTGCAAGCTCACGGGAATAGCCCTTAACCTTAACAAGGTCATCAATAACGTCCTCAAGCACCATATCAACGTACCACGTATTAATTCCATTGTTGTCGCTTTGTATATTTAAAATAACCGAGCTATTGTATGCTTTATCGTACTCCGCCTCGGTTATATATCCTTGCGAAAGCATTTCGCCAAGTATTATATTTCTTCTCCTTTTGTTATTTTGAGGATTGTTTTTTAAATCGTAATACGAGGGATTGTTGGTTATTGCGGCTATTGCCACACTTTCCTCAAGACTAAGCTCGGTAATATCCTTTGAAAAATAATATTTTGCCGCCGCACCAATGCCGTAGCATCCGTTTGATAGATTAATAATATTCAAATAGGATTCAAGTATCTCCTCCTTGCTCATTTTAGATTCAAGATCAAGTGCCCAAAATATCTCTTGAAGCTTTCTTTGCAAGGAATAATCGTCCTCGCCTGTAACGTTTTTAATTAACTGTTGAGTTATAGTTGAACCGCCAAACTCGTTTCTAAATTTTAAAAAGTAATTAGCTGTTGCGCCAACGGTACGCTTCCAATCTACGCCATTATGAACAAAAAAACGCTTGTCCTCTATGCAAATAAATGCGTTTATTAAATTTTTAGGTATATTTTCATATTCAATTGGAATATTTCTAAAGCCACCGTAAATATCCTCGTCAACTATTTGCGTTGCATTATCGTTGATTCTGTCCTCCTCGGTTTTATAGTAATATATCGTGGAAGCACTGCTTGTGCTTATTACCTCAAATATCTCACTATCAATTTCTCGCTCGGTGCTTCTAATTGCATAAACGGCAAGCGCAAGACCTATTACGAGAAATGCTACCGTAATTAAAATCAATGCCATAAGTATTACGTTTAAAATTCTCTTTTTCATATAAATACCTCGTTTTTTATAGTATTTACAAAAAAGAAAAAAATATCCTACGCCGAAGCATAGGATATTAAAAAATAAATTTTATTTAGGCACTACGTTTTCCTCGCCGAGTATATCAATTAATTGATTATAGGTATCAATAGTTAAATCAATTGATATGCCATAGGGCTGATATGATTTTGTGCTTGTATCATAGAAAATAACGTTAGTTGAACCATTATTACTTGCTATGAGTGATTTTACCTGCGTTATCTCGTCGCACTTGAAATGTGTAAATCTAAGATAGATTTTAGAAAAGCTTTTAGGAAGCTCTTTTTTTATTTTTCGCACAACAGTAGCTTTTTTATCAAGCGTTCCGTTTTCGCAAAGGAGTATCGCTTTATTAACTATAAGCTTTGAGGCCTCGTCCTCTCTAAGTGATATATTGCCCTCAACGCAAATCGCATTGTCCTCGGCAACTATATCTGAATGGCGCTCGAGCTGATTTGCAAAAAAGATACATTCTATCTCGCCGTATTTATCCTCCAGAGTAATAAACGCCATACGGTCATTTCGCTTAGTGGTTTTAAATGTAACCGAGGTTATCATTCCCGCAAGCTTTACGTATTGACGGTCGGCAATATCATCGTTGCCAACGATATCGCTTATTCTTTGAGGAGAGAGACTTTTGATATGCTCTGAATAGCTATCAAGCAGGTTACCCGAAAAATACATTCCCGCAACCTCTTTTTCCATTTTAAGCTTTTCCTTGGCGGGGCGCTCAGGTAAATCGGGATATTTAAAGCTTATCTTCATTGCAGGCTCTGAGGAAAATGCTGAGAACATATCAAGCTGACCTAAGAGATTGCTTCGGTTCTTCTGTTGCTCGGTATCGATAATAGCCTCGTAGGATGCGAGAAGCTGGCTTCTGTATACCCCAAGCTTATCAAATGCACCAACCTTTATAAGCGATTCTATCATTCGCTTATTTATATCGTACTGTGATGCTCGGCTTATAAAATCCTCAAAGGATTCGTATGGGCCGTTTACGTCACGCTCGGTAAGTATACCCTCTATAAATTGTCTACCAACGTTTTTAAGAGCCAATAATCCAAATATGATATTATTGTTATTAGGGTAAAAGAGCAATCGGCTTTGATTTATATCTGGAGGTAAAACCTTGATATTATATTTTCCGCACTCGCTTATATACTCTGCAAGCTTTGTCATATTTCCAAGCACCGAGGTTATAAGTGATGCCATATATTCGCAGGGATAATGTGCCTTTAAATATGCGGTTCTGTAGGAAATAAGAGCATACGCCGCCGCATGGCTCTTGTTAAAGGCATAGTTTGCAAAGGATGCTATATCGTCAAAAAGCTGCTCGGCAATATTTTTATCTATTCCGTTTGCTATAGCACCGCTTAAAAAGCTATCCTTTTCGGCTTCAAGAACGTTACCCTTCTTTTTTGAGATGGCACGTCTTACCACGTCTGCGTGTCCGTAGGTATAGCCTGCAATTACTCTAAAAATACTCATTACCTGCTCTTGGTAAACTATGCATCCGTATGTTGAGCGCAATATCGGCTCTAAAAGAGTGTGCGCATAATTTACTCTGTTGGGATTATGTCGAGCCTCGATATACTTAGGTATAGAATCCATAGGTCCGGGACGGTAAAGCGCAATAGCGGCAATTATATCCTCAAATCTATCTGGCGATAGCTCGGTAAGCATTTGGCGCATTCCACCCGATTCAAGCTGAAAGATGCCAAGTGTGTTTCCCGAGGATATAAGCTCATACGTCTTTTTATCGTCAAGCGGTATCCTTTCTATATCAAAATCGGGATGAGTATCCTTTACAAATTTACAAGCATCGTCGATTATCGTTAAATAACGCAACGCAAGAAAATCGAACTTTAAAAGTCCAAGCATAGCCACGGTATCCATATCGAATTGCGTTACTATACTTCCGTTGCTTGTGGCTAATGGGAGATATTCTGTTATAGGCTTATCACTTACAACTATTCCCGCCGCGTGTATCGTTACGTTACGAGGCATACCCTCAAGAGCCATTGCGGTATCTATTAGCTTTTTAATATCTCTCGACTCTTGATAAAGCCGTTGAAGCTCCTTTTGCTTAAGCGCATCGCTTATAGTAATTGATGGGTCCTTGGGAATAAGCTTTGCTACGACGTCAACGTCGGAATAAGACATTCCCGTAACACGCCCTACGTCACGGATTGCCGCCTTTGCGCCAAGCGTACCAAAGGCAATTATTTGCGACACGTGCTCCTCGCCGTATTTCTCATACATATATTTTATTACTTCATCTCGGCGGTTATAGCAAAAATCAACATCGATATCAGGCATACTGACTCTTTCGGGGTTAAGAAATCGCTCAAAGAGAAGGTCGAATTTTATTGGGTCTACGTCAGTAATTCCAATTAAATACGCAACAAGGCTTCCCGCTCCCGAGCCACGCCCTGGACCTACGGGAATATTGCTTTTGTGCGCAAAATTAACGTAATCCCAAACTATTAAAAAATAGTCGGAGTAGCCCATTGAGTCAATAACCGAAAGCTCGTATTCAACTCTTTCGATATATTTTGATCTATCATCGGCAAAAATGAGAGTACCCGCATCAATTCTGCTTTGCAGAGATTTATAGGTTAAATCTCTTAAATATTCTCCCGCCCTGACACCGCTCGGAGTTGGATATTTGGGAAGCTTATAACCCTCAAATGAGAATTCAAGATTACATCTTTCGGCAATCTTAACAGTGTTTTCGATAGCGCCGTTATATCTGCCAAAGAGCATCACCATCTCCTCTGTGGTTTTATAGTAAAACTCATCGGTTTCAAAGCCTATCGGTCTGCCATCAAGCATTGAGCTATTGGTTTGAATACACATAAGCACGGCTTGAAGCTCGGCATCGGATTTTTTGAGATAGTGACAGTCATTCGTTGCCACCAAGGGTATATTACATTCCTCAGAAAGTCTTATAAGGCTTGGCAATATTTGCTGCTGCTCATTTATACCGTGGTCTTGAATTTCTATAAAGAAATTATCTTTTCCAAATATGCCTAAAAGCTCATAGGCGGTGCTTTTTGCGGCTTCATAATCGCCCATGCTTAATAGCGACGGAATTTTACCCGCAAGGCAACCCGAAAGCGCTATCAAGCCCTCGGAATGAGTGCGCAAAAGCTCGACGTCAACTCTTGGCTTTGCGTAAAAGCCCTCGGTAAAGCCCTTGGAAACTATATACGTAAGATTTTTGTATCCAACCTCGTTCTCACAAAGCAATACGAGATGATGGTATTTTGTGCCTCTGCCCTCGTTCTTCTCAAATCTGCTTTTTGATGCAACGTAGACCTCGCATCCGATTATTGGCTTAATCCCCTGCTTTTTGCACTCATTGTAAAAAGCAATAACGCCATACATAGAGCCGTGGTCGGTAAGCGCTACGGCGGTGTGTTCACATTCCTTAGCACGAAGCGGAATATCCTTTATTCTGCACGCACCGTCGAGCAAGCTATATTCACTATGTAAATGAAGATGCACAAAATTTGACATTCCAATCACTCCATTCCCTTTAAAAAAATTATTCTTTCCGTTTGGCACGGCTATTCTTTTTTATAAACCAAATAAATATAAACCCAAATATCGCCGATATCGATATTATAGCCGCTACCACTCCAAATTTAAACCAAAAGCCATAATCGCTATCTTTGCTATTATGCTGCTTATCGCGTTCCCTTTCAACGAAATCATTAAGCTCTTGATTTGTATATTTTTTACTGTAACCATTTATATTACGAATACAAATAGTTGCGTTATTAGTGGAATCATCAAGCGAGCGAAGTGAGATTTTAACCGACTCAAGCAAGGAAAAATTCTTCGCCTCGCTCATATTTAAAATTATCTCACTTTGTTGATTTCCCTTAACTAACGATTTTGCCTCAAAGGCTGCATCCTTACTGTTAAATATAAATCTTATTTCATATAGCGATGATGCTTGATCGCTAAGTATTTCAAGATCAAATTTTATATATGGCGTACGGGATATATTTTCCGCATACTCATAGCGATATATAAGGTCACAAAAATCGTTACCTCTAATATTTAAATTAGCCTTTAAAGCCTTTTCGCCCGTTAACAGATAATCGATTTTAATATCCTCGCATCCAACTCCGCTTATCCAACCGTCAGCTAAAAATGCCCTTGAAAAGTCAAAATAGCAAAATTCACCCTTTATTTTTTTAGGTAACTGAGTTAGCGCATCGGTAGAATAATATAATTTTGAATTTGTTACAGGTATTTTCTTGTTACCTATAACCTCGCTCCAATTCGATTTTTCAAAATAAGAAAGCAGATTTTTTGTGGCTTCCTTGGCTTCGGATGAGTTAGTAGAATCTATGCCCTTAATAACAAAAAGAAGGTCGCTGAGATTTTCTAAGTTCTCTGCCCTTGATGAAAATTCAACATTGAAGCTATTAACGTTATCGTCGGATAACAATTCATAAAACGCATAAGCATATGCGGCGCAAAGTGCGCTTCCGTAAAGCTCCTTATTTGGTATCCACAAAATACCGTAATTTGTGGATGCGCTTTTATATTGGCTTGAAAGAGCCTTTAAATAATTTGATATTACGCTCTGTTGACCTATATAAAATTTGTTTTCATCCAACCTTTTTTCAATATCTACACCGTTTTCGATGTTATCGGGGGTAATATCAAAGGGTGTTTCATAGGTTTCAAACAAAAACGAGCATCGTATTCCCGAATAACTGCTTGCGTCAAAATATTTCATAAGCGACGAAAGAAGTGCCTTTGTTGAAAATCTGTTATTCGAGTCCCCCTCGTCCTCCTTAAGTACAAATCCGTTTGCATCAAAGGAGAGTATTACATTGATATTTTGGTTTATATCTCTTGCGGCGTTTGAAGCAATTGCAACGTAATTTCCGCAGAGTAAAACGTATTCCTCAAGACTTACATCCTTAAAGGAATTATATTTTGGCGCATTATCCCAAGCCTTGCCCAAGATTATACCGCTAATATAGCCGTTTTCGCCGTTATAATACCTTGATACCAAAAAATCCGTTACGGCGTGAATTTGTATCGTCGTTTCTTCCTCAAAGGTATTCGGCAATGCGTATTCCGCAAGTGTGGTCATATTTGTCGAAATAATTCCACCCGAGCGCAATAAGAACTGAAGATAAACAGTGGTATTAAAAAGACTAAGTGAGCGTATTTGTGAATCAAGCTCATCAACATATGCCTTGTTAAATAAAATTTGGTAATTGTCAATTTGATAGATATATCCGCTTGAATCATCTGTTAAAAGCAGGTCTAAATAAACGGGAATTATAGTGCTTTGCGCACGGGCATCGGAAATACTTGACGAGTAATTACCCGAAAGTCCCTTGAAGCCTTGCTTACCGTCAGAAGGCTCATACCTTGCATCGGTTTCGGCATACTGCGCTTCGGTAGTTAATATATATTCTCCATCCACCGTGCGAATAAATATAGCGTAGCGAGAATAGCGCTCCTTTATGCTTGATATCTCGAACGAAAAAGCGAAGGATATCGAGATAGGCGCTTGCGTTATAGGCGTGGAATTCTCATCATTTATAACATCGTATTCGGTTTTTCCTGCAGGAATCATGTATATAAGCAACGTAGCATTACCGTATATCGCAAAGGCGTTATGATTCATGCTTCCATTTATGCTTACCGTCTTAGATTGGGCATTATAAATGCAGGAAAACGAAAGTATATCCTGCGAGTATGCTTGCTCTGACTTAGTGCCTTGGTTATTATTTTTGCTTACAGTATTGGCAAAAGTTAAAAAAGAGAGGGATTGAAAAATAACCGCAGTAAGTAACAATAAAGCCAATGATTTTATTATTATTTTTTTCATATTCCCCTCCTTAATTACAAGCTTATTCATAATATTATACCATATTTAAGGGATAAATGGAATAGGATTTTTTTAAATTTTAGATTTAATCTTTATTTTATCGTTATTTTGAAATATTTTTTGAAAAAACTATTGACTTTTTGATTAAATTTTGGTATAATATTCAACGTGATACGCCGGTGTGATGGAATTGGCAGACGTGCTGGACTCAAAATCCAGTGGTAGCGATACCGTGTCGGTTCGACCCCGACCACCGGCACCAAAAAAGCACTTACTTTGTAAGTGCTTTTTTCTTTTTGCATACAGAAAATAGAGGCGGAAATTTTCCGCCTCTGCTTTTTTTGAATTAGTGAAGTATGCAAACCTCGGTATCCTTATCAAAGATATGGAATCTGGACATATCAACAGCAACCTTGATCTTATCTCCTGCTCTGGACTGTGAGCGAGAGGATACACGAGCGATAAGAGATGTAGGCTCGTCCTCAGGATCGCCAACTGTGAGGTAGAGATAAATCTCTGCACCCATAAGCTCGGTAACGTCAACGTTAACCTCGAAGGAGTACTCGGGGTTAGCTGCAACTGCGTCTGCAACGTCGGAGATAGCCTCGGGACGAAGACCAACAACAACCTCCTGGCCGATATAGTCCTTAAGCTCTTCTGCGTTAGCCTTTTCCTCGGGAAGCTTAAGAGATACGTTCTGGAAGTCGAAGTAAACTCCGTCCTCTCTCTTAACAAGGTTACCGTTGATGAAGTTCATCTGAGGAGTTCCGATAAATCCTGCTACGAAGATGTTGCAAGGATAGTCGTAAAGTTTTTGAGGAGTATCAACCTGCTGAATAAGACCGTCCTTCATAACAACGATACGGGTTGCCATTGTCATAGCCTCTACCTGGTCGTGTGTTACGTATACGAAGGTGGTTCCAACTCTCTTATGAAGCTTTGTAAGCTCTGTTCTCATGGCTGCACGAAGCTTAGCGTCAAGGTTTGAAAGAGGCTCGTCAAGCAAGAATACCTTAGGCTCACGAACGATTGCACGACCGAGAGCAACACGCTGCTTCTGACCACCGGACAATGCCTTAGGCTTTCTGTCGAGAAGGTGGGTAATGTCGAGGATTCTTGCTGCTTCCTCAACGAGGCGCTTAATCTTTTCCTTAGGAACTTTGTTGAGCTTAAGTCCGAAGGACATATTCTCAAATACAGACATATGAGGATAAAGAGCGTAGTTCTGGAAAACCATCGCAATCTCTCTGTCCTTAGGTGCTACGTCGTTTACAAGTCTGTCGCCGATGAAAAGCTCACCCTCGGTGATTTCCTCAAGTCCTGCGATCATACGGAGAGTGGTTGTTTTACCACAACCCGAAGGTCCAACGAGTACCAAAAATTCTTTGTCTTTAACTTCAAGGTTAAAATCCGAAACTGCGGTAACGCCGCCCGGATACTTCTTATAGATGTGTCTAAGTGATAAACTTGCCATAGCTTTTGAGCCTCCTATATTTATTGCAAATTTTATTTGATAAGATAATTTTTTACCTATATTATTATATCAAATTTTAGCCAAAATTTGAAGAGGGTAAATTCCCAAATTTTAAAGAATTGTTTTGTGCATATTCAACAAAATACGTGTTTTTTGTTATAAAATCGAATGAGAACATTTTTGCAACTCTTTAATATATTAAAACTATTTTGCTTTTTTCATCGAAAGAGCGATTCGCTTTTTCTTTACGTCAACCGAAAGAACTCTTACCTCTACCCTATCTCCAAGAGATACTACATCCGAGGGATGCTTTACAAATCTATCCGAAAGCTCGGAGATATGCACGAGTCCGTCCTGATGCACGCCGATATCAACGAAAGCACCAAAATCTATAACGTTTCGCACCGTACCGGTAAGCACCATATCGGGCTTAAGGTCCTCTATGTTCATTACGTCCTGACGAAGCTCGACAGGCTCAAAGGAATCTCTGATATCTCGTCCGGGCTTTTGAAGCTCCTTAACAATATCGTGAAGCGTGGGAGCGCCTATACCACATTCCTCGCAAACCTTAGCAGTGCCGTACTCGCGTATTTTTTCATCAAGATCGTCAAGCTTGGATGCCGCAACGTCTGCCTCGGTATAGCCAAACAGCTTAAGAAGCTTGTGGGCTGCCTCGTAGGATTCTGGATGAACGCCCGTGTTATCAAGTATTTCCTTTGCGTTTGGAACTCTCAAGAATCCCGCACACTGCTCAAACGCCTTAGCGCCGATTCTCGGAACCTTTAATATAGCACTTCTCGATTTAAACTCTCCGTTTTCCTCACGGTATTTTACTATGTTTTTAGCGGCGGTCGTGTTAATTCCCGCAATATAGGAAAGCAACGAGTAGGATGCGGTATTTACGTCAACGCCTACACTGTTTACACAGTCCTCAACTACACCCTGCAAGGCACCGTCAAGACGAGCAGGCTTCATATCGTGCTGATATTGACCTACACCGATAGATTTAGGGTCAATCTTAACAAGCTCTGCAAGCGGATCCTGCAATCTTCTTGCAATAGATACCGCCGAGCGCTGCATTACGTCGAAATCAGGAAATTCCTCCGCCGCAAGCTTTGAAGCCGAGTAAACAGATGCACCTGCCTCACTGATTATAATATACTTACAATCATAGTTAACGGTTTTAAGCGTTTCGGCAATAAATTGCTCACTCTCACGTGATGCCGTTCCGTTTCCGATTGCAATAACGTCAACCTTATGCTTTTCAACCATACGCTTAATTATTTTTGCGGCTTCCTCGGTTTTAAACTTAGACTTAGTTGTAGGATATACCACTGCAGTATCAAGCACCTTTCCGGTTTTGTCAACAACGGCGGTTTTACAACCGTTTATAAATCCCGGGTCGAAGCCAAGCACAGTTTTACCCTTAAGAGGCGATTGCATAAGCAAATGCTTAAGGTTCTCTGCAAAAAGCTTTATAGCGCTTTCGCTTGCCGTATCGAAAAGATCGTTTCTAACCTCACGCTCAATAGAGGGAGCAATCAAGCGGTCATAGCTATCGATAATAGCCGCTTCGATATATTTTGCCGCAGGGCTTTTAAGCTCGGTTATCATCTCTGTGCAAAGATAATTTAGGATTATTCCCTTTTCAACAGTTATCGAAACCTTTAAAAAGTCCTCCTTTTCTCCTCGGTTTATAGCGAGAACTCTATGTGAGGGAATTTTTGCAACGGGCTCGGTGTGATCGTAATACTGAGCGTAAACAGAGTCCTCCTCGGTAGTGCCCTTTGTTGAGATAAGACCTGTGTCAAAGGTTATCTTTCTAACGGTCTTTCTAAAATCTGCATTATCAGATACGCTCTCTGCAATAATATCGCACGCACCGTTTAACGCCTCCTCGGCACTTGCTACGCCAAGCTCCTCGTTTATATACGCCTCAGCTTGAACCTCAATCGAGGGCTCGTATTTCTTCTCTTGAGCCAAAATAAGCTCTGCGAGAGGCTCAAGTCCCTTCTCCTTAGCAACCGATGCGCGAGTTTTTCTATGCGGACGGAAGGGACGATATATATCATCAACCTCAGTAATCGTTTGCGCATTGGCGATTGCTGCGGCAATCTCATCGGTCATCTTACCCATTTCGGTAATGAGAGCGGTAACCTCCTGCTTACGCTTTTCGATGTTTCTTAAATAGGTGAGACGATCGTCAAGGTCACGCAAAACGGTATCATCAAGACTTCCCGTTTCCTCCTTACGGTATCTCGCAATAAAAGGAATGGTGTTTCCCTCATCGATAAGAGCAACCGTTTTTTCAACCTGCTCAAGCTTTAGGTTAAATTCTTCTGCAATTTTTTTGATAATGTCCATTTTTTATACTCCAACGGATTTGTTTTTATGTTGTTTTAATTCTTCAATTTCTTCATCTGTAAGGAATCGCCATTCTCCACGCGCTAAGTCTTTATCAAGAGTAAGCGGACCAAATGTTATACGCTCCAAATAAATTATTTTATTGTTTAGGGCGCCAAGCATACGCTTTATTTGATGATATTTTCCCTCTTTTAGCGTTATAACGCCCTCGTCGCCGTTGCCCTTAAGCTCGATTCTTGCAGGCATCGTAACGTAGCCGTCAGCAAGAGTTACACCCGCCTCAAATCGCTTTGCATCCTCAATTGATATCGGCTCTGCCGCCTTAAATCGATATGACTTTGACACGTGTGATTTTGGCGACAAAAGCTCGTGAGCAAGGTCGCCGTTGTCGGTTATAAGCATAAGCCCAAGCGTATTTTTATCAAGCCTACCACACGGAAAAAGCTTATCACTTTTGATATTTGGCGGTAAAAGATCTATAACTGTTTTATCTCGACCGTCCTCCGTGGCGCTTACTACGCCGTCAGGCTTGTTCATCATTATATAGGTGTATTCCCTATAAATAATTTTCTCGCCAAAGAAAAGCACCTCGTCCTTGAACGGATCGATATGCATATCGGCAGAGGTAGCCGCTTTACCATTGACGCTAACCGCCTTAGCGCGTATCGCCTTTTTCGCCTCAGTGCGAGTGGCTTTACCCGTAACGCTTAAAAATTTATCAATTCTCATAAAATTTTGTAATATCCTTTAGACTATAGCAATATCCACATTACTATTAAAAGGAGAAGCGCTACGCTTCCGCAAAATGCGGCGCCTATAGCAAAGCCCTTTAAAAAGTGGTTTTCTGCTCGATTATATTTCTTTTTATTCATAATTACACCTCTTTTGATTTTTATGTATTATGAATAAAATGCATTTTACTCGGATTTTGTGATTTCGCCAAGAGTAGCAAACTCCTTGAATACCGCCATTTGACTGTCGTATTCCTTTTGATTTGCTCCGAGTATAAGCTTTGCGTGCAAGCAAACTAATGTGTCGGCGGGTAAGGCACGAAGCTCGGGATTGGTTTGATAAATCTTAGTATCTCCAAGTCTAACCGAATACTTATCAAAAGCCCCCTCAGGTGTGCTTCCGTATACCGCAGAAAGGTCAACAAGACGCTCCGACTCTCCGCTTTGATCTAACATTCTTTGATAAACCGATGGATCAAGCAAAAGAATATAGCTTGCACCCGATCTTGAAAATTCGTCAAAGCTATTCATCTCGCTTGTATTAAATGCGGTATCAACGGTATATTTAGGCTTACCGTTTTCATCAAGCTCGCTCTCTATTTTTTCAATCTGCTCCTTTGAATAAATCAAAAAGCTATTAAGCGTTGCACTGCCGTCATCTCCGTATATCGCCTTTGAAGCATTAGTTAGCGCACTGTTAATTGCTGCCTTTTCCTCGGGCGCGGAAACGAATGACTTTGGACCTGCATAGGTAAAAAGTATATCGCTTTTATCGGTGATTGCGCATTGAATAAGGCAAGTGCCAAGCACTAAGACGATAAAAGCCGCCGCAATTGTTTGCCATTTATAGTGATACCAGAAATTATCAAGCCATGCAAGAAGCTTATTGCTTTTAACCGATATCTTTTCTGCTTGAAGCTTTTCTTCCTTCATTTTAATCCTCTCAACATCTTTAACTTTAAATACAACGAGGGGCTGCTACCTATCGTAACAGTCCCTTGCGTTATATCATTGAATTAAGCCTTAAATACGTCAAGTATCTTTATTTCAATAACCTTGTTCTTGTTAGTAGTAGCATGCACAACGTCGCCTACCTTTTTACCGATGATAGCGGCACCGATAGGAGAACGGTCTGAAATCTTGTTTTCAAACGGATCTGCCTCGTTTGAGCCCACGATTTTGTACTCGCTTTCGATTCCGTCACGAGAAATTCTAACGCTCATACCAAGACCGATAGTGCCGTTGTCACTCTCCTCAACTACTATTGCATTTTGAATAAGCTGCTCAAGCTCCTTAATTCTTGTAAAGCACTTGGTCTGCTCATTCTTCGCCTCATCGTACTCAGCGTTCTCGGAAAGGTCACCAAAGGAGCGTGCCTCGGCAATTGCTACCTTGATTTCCTCCATTCTGACCTTTGTTAAATAATCGTATTCATCCTGAAGCTTTTTAAAGCCTTCTTTTGTATATTTCTGTTCTGCTGCCATTGCTATTTTCTCCTTAACCGTTTAAAATATTTATAGCTTTTAAAAGTTGATCGTCAATCGGATCAAGATTTTTAAAATCGTAGATATTAAGCTTTTCTGCCTCCTCGGAAAGCAGAATCTTCTCGTTAGGCTCGATGCCTATTCCATTATAGCTATCGCTCTTTGCCGAGAAATACTCGTTTGTAGTTATCTTTACAGCGCCGTCAATACCAAAAATGCCGTATTGATACAAGGCGTATTGCTGTAAATAAAAGGTTTTCTGAAGCACGCCCTTGCCGTAGGTCGTATTACCTACAACCGTTCCGATTTCGTAATCCTTAAAGGTAGCTACGAAAAGCTCAGCCGCGCTTACGGTAAATTCGTTGCAAAGAACCGCAACGTCGAGGTCCTTATATTTTCCAATGTCCTCCTTGGATACGTTGCATCCTGCGTAATCGCCTTCGTAATCGGTAACTACTCCAATCGTTTCACTCGTTATAGTACCGTTTTTATCCTTGGTACGTATATAAACGTCGCCCTCATTGAGGAAGTAGCTTAACAGCGCACAAACCGATGCTTGATGTCCGCCAAGATTGTAGCGCAAATCCAACACGAATTTTGTGCATCCCTGCTTTTTCAATGCCTCAACAGCCGCAGTAAACTGAGTAGGGGTTGTAAAATCAAAGGTGGTTATCTTTATAACACCAACCTTTTTATCGGTGTTTGCGGTTACCTCGGGAATTCTGTAATATACGCTTTCGGAGGTTATGCTTTCACGAACGATGTTGAATGTCGGTAGCTCCTGCAAAACGCCGTCAACCTCTCGTAATACCAAAAAGCTTGCGGTTGTGCCTTCATCTCCAAGAAGCTTATCAAGAGCACCGTTATACCCTAATTCGCTTACCGTTAAGGTTGCACCGTCTATTATCGCCGCATAAACGTAGTCGCCAACCTTAACCCCTGCCTTTTCGGCGGGAGAATTTTGAATAACGTTGAATACCTTTAGAGCGGCCATTTCCTTGCCGTTATAATTTACGATAGCGTTAGTAATGCTAACGCCTATACCAACCATCTTTCCAACGTCCTCTTGCATCATAGCCTCAAGCTCTTCCTGCGTATAATACGCAGCGTAAAGGTCGCCGGTTTGCCTAATATACTCCTCGATGGCTGCCTCCATCATTTTTTCGGTGTCAAGCTCGCCGTAGTAATTATCCTTTATAAGCTGAGCAATAACGTCAAGCTCGCTTACACCGCTTTGCGTGGTAACGTTACCGTTTATATAGGAATTTTGGTTTGCGTCAACGTAAGCCTGCGCATAAAGCGATTGATAAAGCGCACTGCATATCGAGTAGGTAAGCATTACCGAGGCAACGGCTACCGCTATTATAGAAATAACCAACGCCTTAATTGAAACACGCTTTTTTTCTTTTTTAGGTACGCTTTGTGCTTCGTTATTATTTAAATTTTCAGTTGGCTCCACAGGCTCCTGCGAAAAGTAAACCGTATCGGTTTCGTTAACAGACTCTTGCTCGGTGGAATCACTGTTGTTTTCATCAAAAATATTCTTATTTTCTTCGGACATTCGGTATCATCTCCTTGTGTATTTTAAGTACCGATTATGATTATTCAACATCAATTGCGAAACACCCAATTAAAGAGCATTTCGCAATTAAGTCGTATGTAATATTAATATTTTACTTCCTTGGAGTCAAGATATTTTCTTACCATAAGCGCTACCTTGAAGGTTATCGCATGCTCGAACTCACGAAGATCAAGTCCTGTAAGCTTGCGAATCTTATCAAGTCGGTAAACAAGCGTATTTCTGTGTACGAAGAGCTTTCTTGAAGCCTCGGAAACGTTTAGATTATTTTCAAAGAAGCACTGAATGGTCATCAAGGTTTCTCTGTCGAGTGAATCAAGGCTTCCCTTCTTAAATACCTCCTGCAAGAACATCTCACAAAGAGTTGTAGGAAGCTGATAGATAAGTCTGCCAATACCGAGGTTTTCATAGCTAATTATGTTCTTCTCGGTTTCAAATACCTTACCTACCTCAAGTGCAACCTGAGCCTCCTGGTATGCCTTGGCAAGGTCCTTTAAGCTATCTACAACGGTGGAAATACCTATAAATACCTTAGTGTAGAACTCTGTGGAGAGAGTGTCGGCAATATTAACCGCCATACGCTCAATCTCACGCATATCGGTGTTTTCCTTAAGCTCCTTAACCAAAACTATATCGTACTCCGAAACGCTTACAACGTAGTCCTTTGATTTATCGGGGAACATATTTTGAAGCATCTCAAACGGCATCATATCGGTTTTATTGAGGAACTTTATAAGGAATACTACTCTTGGCTCCTCGATGTTAAAATGAAGCTCCTTGGACTTTATATAGATATCGGTGGGCAAAATATTATCAATAATAATATTCTTTATAAACGAGCTCTTATCGTATTTTTCATCGTAGAGGCTCTTGATATTGCCAAGAGAAACCGCAAGAAGCTTTGACATCTTCTCTGCCATTTTATCCTCGCCCTCAACGAAAACGATATACTCACTCTTAGAGCCTGTACCCATATAGCGATATGTATAGCCGCCAACCGCAATTACGTCTGCCGAGAAAGGAAGCTCCTCGCAAACGCCCTGGCGCATATCGCCCATTTTATTAAGATCCGAGCATGCGATAACTGAGCCGTTTTCGTCGATAACGCCTATAACACGCTCGAACGCATCCTTCATTTGATAAACTACACCTTGAAATAATCTATTAGACATATTCAACCTCAAAATTGTATTTTGTAGAATAATTGTGAATTCTATCCTATATTATAAACTATTTTTTGTGATTTTTCAATAGGGATTTGAATATTTTTTATAATTTTTTATAATTTTTTTGTAAATATTATATCAAAAATGCATTTTCGCTTTTGCAAAATAACATATATTGGAATTTAAAGCTCCAAAAAACAAACCAAGCAAGCCAAAACAAATCCCGATGCTGTTTCGGTTCTCAATATTCTTTTTCCAAGTCCTGTCATAATGGCTCCGCTCTCCTTTGCAAGCTCTGCCTCGTTAATCGAAAATCCGCCCTCGCTACCAACGAATATCGCTATGCTTTTGGGAGCGGTGCTTTTATCTGCGCAGACATTTTTAAGTATCTCACCAAGTGAAGCCGTTCCGTCACCCTCATAGCAAAACAAAATCATATCGCTTTCCTTTGCAAGATTAAGAGCCTCCTTAAAGCCTATCGAGGAGCAAACCTCAGGAATAACGCTTCTTCCGCATTGTTTAGCCGACTCTGCGGAAATTCTTTGTCTGCGCTCCTTCTTTTTATCCTCATTGTCATTTTTGATTTTAACCACGCACCGTTCGCTTTGAAAGGGAACTATTTTAGATGCGCCACATTCAACCGCCTTTTGGATTATAGTATCAAGCTTATCGCCCTTAGGCAAGGCTTGGTAAAGCGTGATGAAAGCATTAGGCTCATTTTCCGATTTCTTCTGCGATAATATTTCGGCAACGACCTCTTTATCATCATCAAAGGTTGATATTTGGCAGGTATACTCATTTCCCTGCATATCGCAAACGGTTATCTCATCGCCCGCTGCCATACGAAGCGAACGAGCGATATGATGAGCATCCTCGCCAATTATCGAAATGCTTCCGTTTGATATTCTTTCCTGTCGTACAAAAAATCTCGGCATATCTTACTCCGTTACCTTATCCTCAGCGGACTCATTTGTTGATGCGTTAATGCTAAAGGAAATTAATTCTCTTACAAGTAAATCCGTATCGGCATTTTCTGCTTTGTATTTAACGGTTACGCTATCTCCTACCCTAAGAGCAATCAACCACTCGTTGTCGCAAAGTCTTTGCTTATATATCTGTCCATCGGTGGAGGTAATGTAAAACACCGACTCGCCGCCAACGGTATAATCCTTGATATCAGCTATTTCAATAGTAGCCTCAACGGTATCGGAGGGCTCTGCGTCCTCCTTATCGGGGATTTCCTCTATCAATCCGTTTTGCTTAAGCAATTTTAAATATTCTTCCTTTGCCTCGGTCTGCGTGCTACCCGTTGCAACTATTGCGTAATTCTCTACGTTAACAAGGGCGTAAAGCTTAACGAGTCCTGCGCTATCCTTAAGCACCATAATATAGGTAGCCTCGCCCGAAACGTTGATAAGCGATGGGAATGATGCAACGTAGCCCTTCTCCTGAACCTGACCCTGCGCCGAATCCATAGCGGAATATTCCTCAGCACCGGTTACGGGATAGAACTTATACTCCCCTGTTCTTGCGTTGCTTATAATAAATCCGATGTTACTTTCATCGCTAACAACCGAGGTAACGCCTGTAAAGAACCAAACGTCATCCTCTATAACTATATAGCCGTAATCGTCGGTTGTTACCTTACAATCCTTGTTACCGATTATGCTGTTCCAGTATCCGTTTTTAAGAGTTCCGTACCAATCGTATTTTTGAGAAGCAAGCGTTCCCGTAAATACGTTGTCAACCCATGCGGGAACCTCGGAAAGTGCGTAAATATCCGACTCGCCGCTTACGGGATCAAATATAATAACCTCGTTTACGTCATAAGCGCCAAACATTGCAATTCTCGGCTTCATACAAGCAACAATATAATAAGGATTACCCTCATCATCAATCTCAAACGAGCAATTGCCAAATATTTTAGTAGGATACGAGAAGCGAAGCTTACGCATAAGGTCATCGCCAAAGTAACCGCTATCGGAATATTTTATAGGCTTTGAAAGCTCAATATAATTCGCATCGGTAACGTTTACGGGGTCAACCATTACGTATCCGGGTATACCCTGTGCCTTATTAGCATACCACTTAAAGAAATCTGCATATTCAAGAGTGGATACCTTTTGAGGTGCCTTGTTATAATTTATCTGCTTATAATTTGTGCTTATCTCGTACTGTGAAACCACGTTTGAGAGCGCACCGAGTGTTCTGTTACCCATTTTAATAGCGGTGTCGGTATCCATTAACGCTATGTTGCTTACAACCGCCGTTTCGGGCATATCATCAGCAAAATCCGCCTCGGGAACCTCGATAAGCGTTGAGTACGCCTCTGCATTAAAGAAGGTTGAGGAAATAAAGCTTCCAACCAACAAAACCAAAATCGGCAAAAGAAGTGCGCAAACGCCAACTATAACCCCCGCACTCTTTTTTAGCTTAAAATTGGGCTTTGCCTTTTTATTCGTCTTACGCTCGCCAATAAGACCTAACACAACGTAAGAGGCAATAAAGAACACTACGTTATAGAGCAAGAAGGTCCATAGCTCCTCACTTTGAGGATTTATTGCGGGCAGACTAACGTAAAAGCATATTGCCGCAAATATTAAGGTTAATATCGAAGAAATAATAATTTTAACAGATTTTTTCTGCATACTCTTATCTCCTTTTATTTTTTAATATATTAATTAAATTCAAAAACGGCTTTACCATCCTCAAGCCTTAAATAAGCGTCAAACGGTTTACCCGTTTTTCGTGACACGAATCCACGTATAAGCGAGGTTTTTCCGCTTTCAAGCATAAGCGCTACGTTCCGCTTGGAAATTACACGTCCGCAAATAAAGGAATTAACCCTAAACGTGCATCCCTCCTTATATCCCATACAGCCGTAGCCGTATTTACCGCGCTTAACCTCGTTTGCGCACAGAGGGCATTTGCCAACGTAATCGCCAAAGAAGCCCATATCGGTATCATCCTCAATTGCAACCTCCCCGGTTGTAGAGAAATATTTTGATATTTCATCGGTCGCCATATCAATGCTTTGACCAATGCTCATCTCGCCACGGAACACCGATTTTAACGCCTTACCCATCTCGGAGGTTTTAAACTTATCCATACAAATATTCATTCGTGTAAGGCTTTCTATCATATATATACCGTCGGGAAGGATAGTATAAACATCCTTTTTTAGTTGAATATATCCGCTCTTTCGCGCATTTTCAATTATACCCGAGCGAGTTGCCTCGGTGCCGAGCTCAACGCCCTCAAGCATAGCACGGTATTCCTCAGCGTCATCCGCACCAACGGTGTCCTCAATTGCATTTTTTTCCTCTCTAAAGGGATTTTTTAAATAATTATTGAGAGTTTCAATAGTATAATGCTTTGGCGGCGAGGTTTCCTTTTCGTTAGGCTGGAAATTGATATTTACCTTGTCGCCTTTTTTAAGCTTTGGAAGTATTTTATCCTTTTGGGTGGCATCATCATACTTCATCCAACCCTTTTCTACGATTGAGAGCCCCTTAAGCGTAAAGCTTTCGTGACCGCCAACGTCAACGGTTATTTCAACTCTCTCCGCAATACAATCCTCCGCACAGAATACCGCAATAAATCTGCGAAAAACCGTGGAGTAAACCTTCATCTCGTCCTCGGTAAGCCTTGTTTTATCGGGAATCATATAGGTTGGAGTGATAGCCGAGTGAGATTCGATTTTGCTATCGTCAAATATAGTCTTTTTATCCTTAAACTTTACGGGATAGCCAAGCCTTGCGCAATTTTCAAGTATCTTTTTAACCTTGTCCTTTTCGGCGGTTGCAAGATATTCCGAGTTCGTACGCGGGTAGGTTAAATATCCCTCCTCGTAAAGCTTTTGAACTATAGCAAGGCTATCGTTCATAGAAATTTTATACTTCTTTCCAAGCACGCTTTGAAGCTTTGAAAGTGAATAAAGCTTGCTTGGGGAAATAGTATCCTTTTTCTTTTTTACCGAGGTTACAACCGCTTCACTTCCATTATAAAGCTCACACGCTTTAATAGCCCTTGCGTATTCGTCCTTGTTAAACTTCAATTTACTTTGAAGCTCTACGACCTCTCCGTTGGTTTCCTCCTTGCTTGATATAGAATAATACTTTTCGGGAACGAAGTTTTTTATTGCCATATCTCGATCGTATATCGCCTTAACTATTGGAACGATAACTCGTCCAACACGCAAGAGCGTTCCCGTGCGAAGAGTTGCAAGTCGGGTTAGATTAACTCCGTAAAGCCAATCTATGTAGGTGCGAGCGTATCCCTCGTTGGCAAGATTATCGTACTCCGCCTCGTCCTTCATGCTCTCAAACGCTGCCTTGACGGTTTCGGGAGTTTGGTCGGGTAGCCATAATCTTTTTTGAGCCTTTGGTGCTTCAAGAGCCTTGTTAACGCAGGTACGAACAATTATTTCTCCCTCACGGTCGGCGTCCCCCGCATTTACAATGAGGTCAACGTCCTCTCGATTGCAAAGAGTCTTTATAATATTAAATTGCTTTACAACGCCCTCGTCAAGCTTTTTATCGTCGCCAAGGCGTAATTCAAATTTAAACTCAGACGGAAAGCAAGGAAGATTTTTCATCGTCCAATGCTTTTCTCCCTCGGGTCTTGGATTGTATACCTCAATATCAGCAAGCGAGAACAAGTGACCGAATGCCCATGTAATTATGCAATCCTTATTTTCAAGATAACCGTCACGCCGTTGAAAGCTACCAAGACCTGCGGCAATATTTCTGCCAAGGCTTGGCTTTTCGGCAATAATTAATACCATATTATCTCCATTCTGCTTCTGCAGCTATTTTATATCCCCTTTCACGAACGGTAAATATTATTCGCCGTCCTAAGGGTGCTTCAAGCTTTTTTCGCAATCTGCAAATATAAACGTCGCCTATATTGCTTTTGCCGTTTTCAAAAAGCTCTTGAATGCTCTCTCGCAAAACCACATCGTTTGCACTTTTGCAAAGAGCTGTCAATATTTTATACTCGGTGTCGGACAAGATATACTTTCTCTCGTTAACTGACACTAAATTTCTTTCATCATTGAAAAATACGATTTTCACACCTTGGCTCTCGGTGCTATCAACGCGTGAAACGCACTGAAGATAAAGGCTACCGTAAATTTCTCTAACCTTGCTTATTGCGCAGGGATAGGAAATATCTGCCATCTTGCCCTGCGATGAAACCGTGATTTGAAGCCTTGCGGAGTTAAGCGGCATTTGCTTTACGGTGTCCACGTCGATAATGGCAAGATCGTAGGCTGAAAGATCGTTGTGCGCTCGGTCAAGCTTATCAAGACATTCAACGCTAAAAGCAAAGCTTAGCGCTTCTAATTTAAAAAAGCATTTTAATTGCTCGGATGCCGATATTATTATGATTTTTTTATCTTGCATAATCATTTATACCAACATTTCTTCAAGTATAATTTTTATTTCATCAAACGAGGATGCAATCATCACTCTGTTTCGAGCAGACGCCGCGCCGTTCATACCAGTTAAATACCATCCAACGTGCTTTTTGCCCTCCGCTAAGCCAACACGCTCGCCCTTGACAGCTATCATTTGACTAAGCTGATTGAGCGCAAGGGAAATTCTTTCATCCTTTGTTGCAGGCTCGTAGGACTTACCTTGAAGTGCGCAGATAATTTCACTAAAGAGCCAAGGGTTTCCCATAGCGCCTCTGCCTACCATTATGCCGTCACAGCCGGTAACGTTAAGCATATTTATTGCGTCCGATGCGTTATAAATATCTCCGTTGCCTATAACCGGAATGCTTACCGATTTTTTTACTTTGGAAATGATATCAATATCAATTCCCGGTCGGTATAAGTCCTCTTTAGTTCTTGCGTGAACGCAGATTGCGCTCACTCCGTTTGCCTCAAGAATTTTTGCCATTTCTACGGCGTTCTTAGAGGAATCATCCCATCCCGCACGTATCTTAACCGTAACCGGAATGTCAACGGCATCAACCACTGCACGAACTATCTCGCCTGCAAGCTCGGGATTTTTCATAAGCGCACTTCCCTCGCCGTTAGAGGTTATTTTGCGCACGGGGCAACCCATATTTATATCTATTGCAATAGGTCTTTCAGTTGATTTACAATTTTTGTAGGAACCGTTTGCAAGCATAGCCGCCGCCTCTGCCATAAAGCTTGGCTCGCTACCAAAAATTTGAATAGCCATTGGATCGTCGCCCGCCATAACGGTGGCAAGCTCTGCCGTGGCAGAAAAATCCTTTTTTCTTGCTTTTTGCTCGTAGCAAAGAGATTTTGCGCAAACCATTTCACTAACAGTGTACTCTGCGCCAAAATTCTTACAAATGCCTCTAAAGGTTCTGTCGGTTACACCTGCCATAGGAGCAAGAACAAGCCCGTGAGAAAACTCAATATTTCCGATTTTAAATCCCATTTTTTGCTCCTTTTTTTGTTTTTTCTTGTCGAATTTCATAGAAATCCAGTTTATTTATAGGATTTTACGTCGATAGGTGTAATTTTAGATCGAACGATAATAATTGACATTATTTTCCATTTGTGCTAAAATATAACCATAAAATTACAAAATTTAGGAGATAACCCAAAATGAAAACACTTATTGACGTAAAAATTCACATTACTTCATATTTTAAAAATTTAAGTCGAGAGCGAATTGCGATTTTTATATGTATTCCGCTTTCGCTCGTTGCGCTTTCTATATGCGCAATAATGCTACTAAAAAGCCATAACAAAGCGCCTGAGGCGGCAATCGATGCAGTGTACGTAACCGATGCACCCACCGAAAAATATACCTATCCGTCAAATAGCTCGTACAGTCTTGAATTTAAAAGCCTTGATTACGGCACCTGCGCTATCGTTGGAATAGGCAATTTTGACGGCAATGAGTTAAAAATACCGCAAAAAAGTCCGTACGGCGAGGTCGTTGTTGAAATAAGCCAAGGCGCATTTCAAAATTGCGATAGCCTTGAAGCGATTACCATTCCAAGCACGGTAGAACGCATTGGAGATGAGGCTTTTCGAGGCTGTAGTGCTCTTGCCTACATCGACGTGGATATAAGCAACAAATGCTTTACCTCGCTTAGCGGAGTGCTATTTTCCAAGAGCCGTGCCGAGCTTATTTATTATCCGCCGAGCAGAGCCGAAAGCAGGTATTATATAAACTCAAACGTTAGAACTATAAATGATTACGCCTTTGAGGATGCTAAAAATATTAGCGTTATCCTTTACTCCAAAAGCACAGCCGAGTTTGAAGCAATCTCTATCGGCAAGGGAAACGATATTTTACATACCCTGCCAATTACCTGCAACTATGCGGGAGAATATAGCAATAAATGATATGCTTAAAATATCATAAATAAGGACGGCGGTTTTGCCGTCCTTATTTATAAGAACTAAAAATTAACTTTAAAGAAATCCTTTATACGCGCGACAAGCTCGCGAGCGTCGCGATATCTTTGCGCCCAAAATATATAATCTCTGTAATCGGTTGAAAATCCGTCCGCCTCAGCGCCCATGCGTCTTGCAATGTAAACCGAGCGATAGATGTGATATTTTTGAGTAACTACCATTATTTTTTTATAACCCATTTGTTTTACAACGTTATACATTGTTTCGTAGGTTGAAAAGCCGTTATCATCACGTACAATATCTTCCTCGGGTACGCCGTTGTCGATACAAAATTTCTTCATAGAGGAAACCTCGTCGTAATACTCGCCCGAGCAATCTCCGCTAAGTATTATTTTTGGAGCAACACCCTTTTTATATATCTCTATTGCTCCCTTTAGGCGATCCTCAAGCATATTCGAGGGAGTTCCGTCGGCACGAAGTCCTGCGCCGAGGACGACTATTGCGTCGTATTTTTTTTCAATAGAATATTCCTTGTTGCCAACAGTAATTTTGCCCGCACCAATAACAACTATAAAGTTTACAGTTAAAAGAAAAATCAAACCGAGCGCGACTGTTGCAAGTGAAATCCATAAAATTATCATTTTCTTTTTCACGCCCTATTCCCTTCGTAAAATAAAAATTAAAGCTTCTTTTGCGTTCTGTTAACAATTGCCTCTGCCGCAGCCTCAAGATAATCGTTATCCATCATTTCAATCCAACCCTTGTCAACAAGCGCTGTAAGCTTGGGGTCCATAGGAATACGAGCAAGAAGGTCGTAACCGAAATCCTCTGCAATCTTATCGATATGGCTCTCGCCAAATACCTTTATTTCCTTACCGCAATCGGGACACTTAACGTAGCTCATATTTTCAACAAGTCCGTATACGGGAACGTTCATCATCTGAGCCATATTGGCCGCCTTTGCAACTATCATAGAAACAAGCTCCTGAGGACTGCTTACGATAACGATACCGTCAATCGGAATAGATTGGAAAACGGTAAGCGGCACGTCGCCTGTTCCGGGAGGACAGTCGATAAACATATAATCTATATCGTGCCAAATGGTATCGGTCCAGAATTGCTTAACCACGCCTGCGATAACGGGTCCACGCCAAACAACAGGGCGAGTTTCATCCTCAAGCATAAGGTTTACAGACATTATATCAATTCCCGAGGTAGTTGTGGGGGGAATCATTCCGTTTTGGTCGCCGTCAACACCCGCCTTAAGACCAAAGGACTTAGGAATAGACGGACCGGTTACGTCGGCATCAAGTATTGCGGTCTTGTAGCCGAGTCTTTGCATATTAACGGCAAGCATAGAGGTAACGAGAGATTTTCCAACTCCGCCCTTTCCGCTGACAACCGCGATTATGTGCTTTACAGAGCTTAAAGCATGGGGCTGCTCGGTAAGACTTGCCTTCTCCTTTGAAGAACAGTTTGCCGAACAGGTTGAACAGTTATGAGTACATTCTTCTGACATTTTGAGCCTCCTTTAATATATATACAAAAATAGTCATAAACATACAAATATATTATACTACAAATAAAAATAAAATTCAATAGTTTGTAAAAAAGTAGTAGAGAAATTTACATTGAGTTAAAAATAGCAAAACGGACGACCGAAGCCGTCCGTTAAGAATTATTCACCTGTATAATTGTAATTTATTTCGCAAGAAGTTGGAATTCGGGCGGCTGATTTTGAAATAGCTTTCCATTGTTCTTCTGTTCCGCGATAATTGATGATTGTAAGTCCGTCGCAATATTTGAACGCAGAATCGTCTATGATCGTTACGCTGTTGGGGATTGTTATGCTCGTAAGTCCTTCGCAAAGATAGAACGCATAACTACCTATGCTCACAACACCGTTGGGGATAGTTATGCTCGTAAGTCCGTCGCAGCCAGAGAACGCATAACCGCCTATACTCGTTACGCTGTTGGGAATATTTACGCTCGTAAGTCCGGTGCAATCATCGAACGCAGCAGCGCCTATGCTTGTAACACCGTTTCCGATATTTACGCTCGTAAGTCCGTCGCAATTATAGAATGCAGCAGCGCCTATGGTCGTTACAGGTAAACCTTGATAACCGTCTATTACTATATTTGTTGCGATACAAGTTCCTATTCCAACAAGAGTATAGCTTTTTGTATCGGGGTTAAGTTGGAACTCAAGCCCTGCGGTGCTTTCAAACTGCGGAACGTAAGGAGGATTTTCTTCCTGATTATTTCCGCCAGCGTTGTTCCCATTATTGTTTTGGTTTTCTCCGCTATTGTTATTATCGTTATTTGAGCCCTCGCCGTTATTTTCGCCTTGCTCATTTTTAACGGTTTCATTGCTTTCTTCGTTTTCCGCTCTATCTCCACCTTGCTCTTTATCATCGTTTGGTAAGCTATCGTTATTCGAATGACCGCACGAAGCTAAGGCAGAGACCACCATACAAATAGTTAAAATGAGCGCCAAAACCTTTTTCATTTTTCTTTTCCTCCTAAAATATAAAAAGTGCATGCAAAAAGAGAGCATTTGCGTTTTTATCAAAAAAATAAAAACACATACTTATCGTACATATAAAATGCTTTTTATTAAATTGTGTGGCATTGTAATTCTACCACACATTAAAACTTTTGTCAACATTTTCAAAAAGTTTTAGGATAACTCTTGAAAAAATCTCAATTTTAAGTTATACTATATAAGATTGAAAATATTATTTTATTTTGGAGGTTTTATTATGGCAGAAGCTTTAAAGAAGCTCTCAAATTTTGACGGTATCGACGGTCCTGTTCTTACCATTGTTATGGACGGTGTTGGACTTGCTCCCGATACTGTTTCCAACGCTGTTGCAACCGCTTACACACCTACTCTTGATATGCTTATGAAGAACTACCCTATGGTAACTCTTAAGGCCCACGGAACGGCTGTTGGTCTTCCCTCTGATGACGATATGGGTAACTCCGAGGTAGGCCACAACGCTCTTGGCGCAGGTCAGGTTTTCGCGCAGGGCGCAAAGCTCGTTTCTCAATCTATCGAGTCGGGCAAAATGTTTGCATCTGAAACATGGCAGACTATCGTTTCTAACGTAAAGAGCAACGGCTCTACGCTTCACTTCCTCGGACTTTTCTCCGACGGAAACGTTCACTCTCACATCGATCATCTTAAGGCTATGATAGTTAAGGCAAAGGATGAGGGTGTTGCATCGGTTAGAATTCACATTCTTATAGACGGTCGTGACGTTGGCGAAACAAGCGCTCTTGAATATATCGATCCCTTTGAGGCATTTCTCTCTGACCTTCGTGATGCAAGCTTTGATATAAAGATTGCCTCCGGTGGCGGCAGAATGAAGATTACTATGGACAGATACGAGGCTGATTGGTCTATGGTTGAGCGTGGATGGCAGACTCACGTTCTCGGCGAGGGCAGACAGTTTGCTTCAGCTGCAGAAGCTGTTAAGACCTACCGTGCAGAGCTTTCTGTTATCGACCAGGATCTTCCTCCTTTCGTTATTGCGGAAAACGGTACTCCCGTTGGAACTATAAACGATGGCGACAGTGTTATCTTCTTTAACTTCCGTGGCGACCGCGCTATTGAGATTTCAAAGACCTTTGATGCAAAGGACGGCGAGTTCGACAAGTTCGACAGAAAGCGCGTACCTAGCGTTGTATACGCAGGTATGCTTGAATATGACGGCGACCTTCACATTCCCTCAAGATATCTCGTAAGCCCTCCCGAAATCACTAATACAATGACAGAGTATCTTGTATCTGCTGGTGTAAATCAGCTTGCTATTTCTGAAACACAGAAGTATGGTCACGTTACTTATTTCTGGAACGGTAACAAGAGTGGCAAATTCAGCGAAGAGCTTGAAACTTATATTGAGATCCCATCCGACGTTGTTCCCTTCGAGCAGAGACCTTGGATGAAGTGTGCGGAAATTACCGATAAGCTTATCGAATGTCTTGAAAGCGGAAAGTATGCATATCTTCGTGTAAACTTCCCCAACGGTGACATGGTTGGTCACACAGGTAACCTTGAAGCTACTATCTGCTCCATGGAAGCTCTCGACCTTCAGCTCGGCAGAATTCTCCCCGTTATCGACGAACTCGGCGGTGTTGCTCTTATTACTGCTGACCACGGTAACGCTGACGAAATGTACGAAACAGACAAGAAGGGCGAAGTTAAAGCAGGTAAGGA
>JAZRAJ010000093.1:0-14194 GCA_045634485.1 Eubacteriales bacterium
GGTATTTTCGGTTTGCCGTGTAGGATCCTCATAGCTGTGGCCGTTCACCGTAATAATACCGTTGGTATTCTCATTGACGACAGCACCCTTGGGATTCATACAGAAGGTACGAACCTTATCTCCGTATTTTTCGGTACGGTAAACTATTTTACTCTCGTAAAGCTCGTCGGTCAAATGTGCAAATACGCTTGCGGGAAGCTCAACTCTAACGCCTATATCAACACGGCTTGAATTGGTGTTAATATTAAGCTCGTGACAAACCTTTTCCATCCACGTGCTTCCAATTCTACCAACCGATACAACACACTTTTCGCACTCGTAGGAGGCGTTGTTGCATATTATAAGATATCCGTTGTCGATAATCTCTATGCTCTGCACGGGAGTGTCGAAGTAAAAATCAACCTTTTCCTTTAAATAATTATAAAGATTTTCAAGAACCACGTAGTTTATATCTGTTCCAAGGTGTCTAACCGACGCATCAAGCAAATGAAGATCGTGCTGAATACAAAGCGCCTTAAAGCGAGAGCCTGCCGTTGTATAAAGCTTAGTTCCCTCTCCGCCGTACTCCATATTGATGTCGTCGACGTAGCGCATAAGGTCAAGAGCCTCTTTTTTACCAATGTACTGATAAAGCGTACCGCCAAAATCGTTTGTGATATTATATTTTCCGTCAGAAAAAGCACCTGCTCCGCCAAAGCCACTCATAATAGAACAGCTCTTACAGCCAATGCAGGTCTTGATTTTATCGCCGTCAATCGGACAAAAACGCTTATTTAATGCGTGTCCCGCCTCAAAAACCGCAACCCTCATATTAGGCTTTTTTTGCATAAGCTCGTACGCCGCAAAAATACCTCCGGGTCCTGCGCCGATTATAATTACATCATACTTCATAAATAAATCCTCCAAAGCCGAGGTTACTCGACTTTTCTATCATTTATTTTCATTTTATTTTCTATTTTATCGCATACATATATAATTATATCATACTTTTAACGATTTTGCAATCATACAGAGAAAAAAATAAAAATATACCCATTTTTTGGCATAAAAAATAGATAGCAACCCATCTCGCTATCTACTTTTTATAATATATGCGCCCTCTTGAATTGCGGCAACCGATGCCACGATGCACACAACCGCAAGGCTATATGTCGGGTTAATAGATTGCAATACGGCAAGAGGTTATTATATTGGCAATATGCCTTGTCATATGTTTTACCTATAAATCAGAATTTATAATTAGTTTAATTTATCAAAACGTTTCATCACTCTAACAAGCATCGGTCTATTGTAGCGTTGTAATATCACGAATATAGAATCAAATAACATAGCTAAAACAGATGTTATTATTACCGCTTCCGCACCGCCCAAAAAAGGTATTAACAAAATTGGAAGTAGGCTGAGAGCCATAATAATCTCGTGCACAACTTCTGCTTGACAGGTTGCACCTATAATTTCTTTAACTGATTTTGTATTTGTATCAAAGGCTTCAGGGCTATACGTAGAAATATACCTTTTCCATCTTCTCACACGCATTAATTTATAAAGCTTATGTTCAAAGCATTTTTCACGAAACCATACGTTTTCATGATTGGCTTTGTTCTTCATAATACAATTCACAATGGTACCAACCGCAAGCCTCATAACGAAGTGATATAGAGAAATACCCACGGTAATAGTCAGCATTTCGATAATAGCATTTTTTGTTATGATAGAAATAGGCAATAATATTGCAAAACCAACAAGCAGTATGGCGGTTATCAAAAGCATTTTTTTCTTCAATGTGATATCTCCATCAAGTTCAAGTTTATCTAACAGATGTATTATAACATAAATCTCACATAAAATAAATAGGGACTGCATCATTTAGCGCAGAACATCGTAAGTATCATGGCATAAAATGTTGCGCCAAATTTGCACCAAAAACACACCAACGTTCAAGACTATTCTACTCGACAAATTGTGATTGGTTTAAAACCTTGAACCCAACCAAGCACACAAAAAAATAAAACCAACGTAGGTAAATAATCCAATGATAGACAAAACCAAGCACCATCGTGCATATGTCTCTTTTTTGAAATTTTTAATACCACGAATAATTCCCACTATGCAAGAGACAGGTGGAATGAGTAAAGGGCACATAGTAACGGCATACCAAAATGGATCTGTTATTGTATCCAAATTGAAGATTCCGATTATCAGCAACGCCCAAAAAGAGGTTGCTATTGCCACGGGTAGATGCATAACGTTATTGATAACTCCGTGAATAAGAAATGATTTTTTGGTATCTTTCATATCTTCACAATCCTCCCATATCATATGTGCTTATTATATTTCCTATATTTATTTGTAATGTTGGACAGTTCGTCAAATTCAAGTTTATCGATTAGATATCTATCCAACATAATTATACCATAAAATTTCCAAAAAGTAAATAGGACGGTTGCGAAAGTGAGTTTACAGTTATGATACGCTTCGCGTAATTATGAGATGCTTCGCATCGTTATGATATGATTGCCCTGTTAATTCAAACTGCCCGATAGGGCATCATAACTTGGCGTAGCCAATCTAAACTCATAACTTGCAGTAAGGCAATCATAGTTGTTCTCAAAGAGATAACAAAAAATGCTCCGAAAATCGGAGCATTTTTTGCAAAATTCGACCAAGGTCGAAATTATCTCTTTGAGAACTGAGGAGCGCGACGAGCACCCTTGAGTCCGTACTTCTTTCTTTCCTTCATACGAGGGTCACGAGTGAGGAAGCCTGCTGCCTTAAGAGCGGGCTTGTTGTTCTCGTCTGCTGCAACGAGAGCTCTTGCAAGTCCGTGACGGATTGCGCCAGCCTGACCGGAAAGTCCACCACCGTTTACGTTAGCGATGATATCGAACTTACCCATGGTGTTTGTTGCTGCAAAGGGCTGATTTACGATGAGCTTCAATGTCTCAAGACCGAAGTAATCGTCAATGTCCTTCTTATTGATAGTGATAACACCTGTACCGGGAACGATACGAACGCGTGCTACACTCTTCTTTCTTCTACCAGTGCCGTAGAAATAGGGCTTAGAGCTTGTATACATATTCATTTACCTCCTTACTTAACTTCAACAGCAACGGGCTTCTGTGCAGCCTGTGCGTGCTCAGCGCCTGCGTAAACCTTAAGTCTTGTGAAGGACTTTGCGCCGATAGAGTTGTGGGGAAGCATGCCCTTTACTGCAAGCTCCATTGCAAGCTCAGGCTTGGTTGCCATAAGAGTCTTGTACTGAACCTCTTTAAGACCGCCGATGTAGCCTGTATGTCTGCGATAATACTTCTGATCAAGCTTGTTTCCTGTGAGAACAGCCTTTTCAGCATTGATAATGATAACGAATTCACCGCAATCAACGTGGGGGGTGAACTCAGGACGGTGCTTTCCGCGAAGGATGTTAGCTGCAGCTACTGCAACGCGACCAAGGGGCTTGCCTGCTGCGTCGATAACGTACCACTTGCGCTCAACCGTCTCAACCTTTGCCATGTAAGTTGACATAGTAAAAACCTCCGTAATTTTTATGTTTTATTTTTCATACTTGCATATTATACCACGCAACCTTTTTATTGTCAATACCTTTTTTGAAAGTTTTTTTAAAAAATCAATTTACCTTTTAGCAATCTCTCGTTTTCTCTTAAAACGACCTATTTTCCTCGTTTTTTCTCGTTCGCAATTTTAAAATTATTTTTTAAAAATTTTGCAAAATAGCAAAAAAATTGGGAAATAACGCTTTTTTGCATAATTTCCCAACAATATATATTATATAAATATCTTTTGGTATTGCTTCCCCTCTAAGGCATAGTCGAGCGTTGCCTTAAGTAGCGGGAAGGACGCTACGAGCGAGTGTGGCTTTTTTTCGGGATCGTCCTGCTCCATTGGTACGAAGAAGACGTTCTTTCTGTTAAGCATCGTTGAGATATTTTTCAAATTAGCCGATAGCGCATCGTTTGACGCTAAGGCTATAACGAGCGTTCGATTTGAGCGCAGGTGCGCCTTTGCCGCCATAGTAACTGCAGTATCGGTTATTCCCTGCGCCATCTTTGCAAGAGTATTTCCCGTGCAGGGGCAGATTATAAGTGCGTCAAGCCTTACTCTTGGGCCCAACGGCTCGGCATCGACAACAGTTGATATCGGGCAATAGCCGGTTAGGTCAAACAAACGGTTTTGCAAATCCTCCGCCTTGCCAAATCGAGTGTCGGTCCTAAAAACATTCTCGCTTAATATCGGCAAAACCTCGTAGCCGCTGCTAACAAGCCTTTCAAGCTCGATTAGCGCATGCTTATGCGTGCAATACGAGCCACACATAGCAAATCCAATCATACGTATCCCTCCGAAATAATGTCTGCTATACAATTTGCAATAAGCTCGCCCGCACTCTCGGGAGCGTATTTACCCGGCAAGGATGACGCCCACAAAACTCTTGACGAGAGTCTTTTTGCCGCCGACACGTCAACGCCTCCGGGAGCGGATGCGAGGTCTATTATTAATGTATCCTTATTTAATGAAGAAAGAAAGTCCTCAAAAAACAGCCACGTGGGGACTGTGTTAAAAATAATATCGTAGCCCTCCGTTAATTGCTCGATGCTCTCCGCGTTAAGTCGCATAGTCCTTGCTCCCGCAAGACGAGCCCACGCAAGGTCGCTCTCCTTACGCGCAAGAACGCAAGTCTTGCCTCCTAAGGATATAAGGAGATCGGTAAGCGTGCGCGATATCCTACCGTAGCCTGTAACGGCAAAGCTTGCTCCGCGAATATTTCGCTTTAAATTATTCATCGCAATCGAGAGCGCCGCCTCCGAGGTGGTATATGCGTTTTCAATTTGGAAAGCCTCGAATTTAAAATAATCTATAACGCCTATTCCCTTCTCCGAAAGAACGCTTACCATGCTTTCGGGTATTCTGCCTCCTATTACAGTCTGCCTCGGCGTTAAGGCGTCGACTATGCTTGAAAGCGCTATCTGTCGCTCATCGCAAAGCGGTGCGTTTAAGGTTTTGCCGTCAACCGACACGGGTAGTGGTAAAACCACCGTGTCTGCATCCTTGATAGCCGACTCCAGCGATTCGCACCGTGGCAAAGCATCAAAATTTTCTCCTCCGCCAAAAAACGCAGACACACGATAGCCACGCGCCAAAAGCAATCGCACCGCCGTTGCCTGCCGAGCGTCGCCGCCGAGAAGGACTATATTTTTGTGTGTATTTATGCTGCTCATCTATTTAGCCATATCCTTTCAATGCATTAAAATATCGGTAAAACACAAAAAAGTGTCCATTAATATTTTATGCATCAAGCTAAAAAAAGGAGCGTAAAAGCTCCTTAATTTAGCGGTATCACATTCGACACGCCGTCGGTATATGCAACGTCGTAGCGTTCGCTACCGTAGATGCAAGCAATACGCTCGCCCTCCCTTTTAAGCTCGACCTTGTCGCTCGAGATTAAAAAGTCCTCGTCTGCGCTATAACTAAACGCCACACCGTTGCAAATTTCAACATTATTTTCTGCATCGTATAGGTCAATCGATATATTATATTTTTCGGCACATTTTAAAATCTCGTAATAATACAAAATTTCTTCCTTATTCAAGGATTTAGAAAGATATATTTTTCTTATTATTGTATTTTTACACACATATTCAAGGGTTTCAACATCCTTCTCTCCAAGTGATACAATAAAATATTCGTCAATTTCGGTTGCATAATTCGACATATATCGTAGCACGTCATACGCGGTGTCCGAGTTATCCACACCCACGTCAAGCACGCTACATTCGGCTCCGTAGTTAACGAAAATTATCTCCGATTCTCCCTCGCTTACACACTGAACGTAAGGCCTTGAATTATAATTAAATATCGCAAAGCAGACCGTAAACGCAAGTACGAACGCAAGCATCGGCGCAAATATTAAAAGCTTATGCTTGAGTTTTATAACGAGCATTACAATTAAAGCAACGGTTAAAAGCGTTATTAGCACTCCCGCAAAGGCGTGCCTTAGCGATACAACGCCAAATCGCATCTCCGAGAAATATCTAACTATAAGCATCATCAAATCAAAAAGCCTATCGGTAAGATAAACGAACGGAATTGAGGCATACGGAATAAATCCAATCACCGTACTTAATGCGCAAAGTGGCATAAGAACCGTCACTATCGGGCCGAGAATTAAATTGCACGGCAAGGTAGACACCGATATCGCTCCAAAGAAATACCACATTATAGGTAGCAAAAAGAAGTTTGCTATTACCGTTAGCATAAGAGCCTTGGCAATCCCAATCAACATTCTTAGCGGATAGCGGATAAAAGGATTTTCCTGTTTGGGGTACGGCATTTTCTCGTCAAAATACGGATATACCACTAAAATTCCGAGCGTTGCAAGAAAGGACATCCACATTCCGAGGTCATATACCGAGAACGGCGAGAATAGAATTATAGCGGTAACCGATGCAAACAATGCCGTTATCGAATCGTTTTCCTCGTATAATATATAGCAAAGATACACCGCAAAAAGCATTAGCACCGACCTTACGGCAGACGCCTCAAAGGCGGTCAAGGCAAGGAAAAATATCGACAGAATCGATACAACCGCCATTCTTACCTTCTTTTTAACCTCGATTTTTCGCAAAAGCAGCTCGACCGCTCCCATCAAAAGCGCTATATGCGTTCCGCTTACCGCAAGTATATGCGAGGTTCCCGACCGCTTAAAATCATTTTCGGTTCCTCGGTCTATATCGCTTTTATCATTAACCAAAAGTCCCTTGGCAAGTCCGCTGTAATCGCCAAACACCTTATCAACGTGTGCCGAGAATTTATCCCTTAGTGCTTGGCTTATCGGCATAAAGCCATCGTAAGAAAAATAATTCTTGATTTCGGCTTTATTTACGTAAATTTCACTGTTACTAAGACTTGAAAGAGTTAAAAGCCTTGATTTATCGCTTGAATACTTAGACTCATAAATTTTAGCATTAACGATAACCTCATCGCCATACTCAAAGAGCTCATCGGAGTTGATATATAGGCTTGCCTTTATATCAACCTCTCTATCTCCTGCTCTCAAAAGTCGAACGCTATATTTATCGTCATATTCCCGCGAAACGATTTTGACAAGCACGGTATTGGTGCCTATTAGAGATTTTGCCTCGTTGATTTTCCGTGTTACAAATAAATACGAGCTAACTGCGCTTACCGACACTGCAAGACAAACGAGTAAGGCAAACAGAGCCATAAATTTTTGCTTTTTGGCTTTTATAAGGCAAATCAAGGCAACGATGAGCCCAACCGTAGCAATTCCTCCCACTATAAGCTTAACCGCACCGCCGTAAAAGGTTAGAAAAAACGAGGTAAGCATAAAAGCAAAGCATATAAAACAAAGGTACCGTTTATTAAAAAGCTCCATACTTTACTCCTTTACTTAGTTTTTTCTGCTTAAATATTATCATATTTCTATCAAAATGTCAATTAAATTAATACTTTTTGTATATTTCGTAAATTATCAAGTAAAAACAATATTATACTTGACATAATGCGGAAAATAGTGTATAATTTAGTAGTAAATAATCACTGTGTTTATTTACGGTTTTTATTAATTATTATTTTTGGAGGATATCAAAAATGTACAATAAGTTCGTTGACCTTCTTGTTGAAGAGCTTCAGATCGACCCCGCTGACATTACTATGGATGCTGAACTTTCCAATGACCTTGGAATCAACTCTATCGAGCTTGCTGACCTCGTTATGATTTGCGAGGATAAGTTCGGAATTACAATTGACGATGACGACATCCGCAAGTTTACCACAGTAGGCGATGTTGTTGCTTACCTTGAAACACTTGACGCTTAATTTTTGATTTAAAGCTTAATAAAAATAACGCACTCGACTTAAAAAATCAAGTGCGTTGTTTTTTTATGCAAATTTGATTGAATCGCTTGTAATCGATTAGATGTACTTGTTAACGATTGCGCTTGCATCCTCTACAGGGATAGAAGAGGTCATTACGATATTTACGTTAAGCTTTTCTGCAAGCTTTGCAGTAAGCTCTACAAAGTTATCAAATGCAGCAGCATCGTCCTTGCAAATCTTAAGCGCAGAATCAACGAAAAGATCTGTGATATCGTGGTTGCTTGCCAAGCTTCCTGCAATGAAGCCATACAAAGCCTGTGCATTATCAACAACATATTCATCTGTATCTATAAGTCTAACGGTTGACTTAACGTCAAAACGAAGCTTTGCGCCCTTTTCTATACAAACTACATCACCCTTGGACTCTGCAGAAGCAGTATTTACAAGGTTAATGAGAGCCTTTGTTTTACCTGTACCCTTTACTCCAATGATCAATTTTAACATGTGTGGAACCTCCTAAATTTAGTTGAGCATTATGCTCATTTATATTATACAACATAATGCTCAAATTTTCAATAGGTTTTTAAAAATTTTTGTATATTTTTTATTACTTCAATCTTGCCTCGAGAGCAGCCTTTTCAGACTCGTATCCGGGCTTACCGAGAAGAGCGAACATATTCTTCTTATAAGCCTCAACACCGGGCTGGTTGAAGGGGTTTACGCCAAGAACGTATCCCGAAACACCGCAAGCAAACTCGAAGAAGTAAAGGAGATAACCAAGCGAATACTCGCTCTTATCCGCAACCTCCAAAAGAATGTTGGGTGTGCCACCGTCAACGTGAGCAAGGATAGTTCCCTTCATAGCCATCTTGTTAACCTCGTTAAGGTCAACGCCTGCCAAGAAGTTAAGTCCGTCTACGTTTGCCTCGTCAAAGGGAACGGGCTTCTTCTCAGTGGTTTCGTTTACAGAAACAACGGTTTCAAAGATGTTACGGGAGCCGTCCTGAATGAACTGACCGAGAGAGTGGAGGTCGGTTGAGAAAATAACCGATGCGGGGAAAATACCCTTCTTATCCTTACCCTCGCTCTCGCCGTAAAGCTGCTTCCACCACTCGTTAAGCATTGCTGCATAGGGCTCGTAGTTTACGAGAATCTCTGTTCCCTTGCCGCCTCTGTAAAGAATGTTACGGAGAGCAACGTACTTTAAGCATGCGTTGGTTTCAACGTCGGTGTTTGCCTTATACTCGGTTGCCGCATCTGCCGCACCCTTCATAAGAGCGTCAATATCCGTTCCCGAAACCGCTATAGGAAGCAAGCCAACTGCAGTAAGAACCGAGAAGCGTCCACCTACATTATCCGGAACAACGAAGGTTTCATAGCCTGCCTCGTCAGAGAACTTCTTAAGAGTTCCTCTTGCCTTATCGGTGGTAACGAAGATTCTCTCCTTAGCCTCCTCCTTACCGTACTTCTTTTCAAGAAGCTCACGGAATACACGGAATGCAACCGCAGGCTCGGTTGTAGTACCCGACTTGGAAATAACGTTGATGCAGATATCCTTGCCCTCACAGATAGCGAGAAGCTCGTTAAGCGACTGAGCGCTTATATTGCAGCCCGAGAAATAAATATCGGGAGTACCCTCGTGCTTAAGGTTGTTGTAAAGCGGAGATTTAACGTACTCGATTACCGCTCTTGCTCCAAGATAAGAGCCGCCGATACCGATAACAACGAAGATATCGCACTTCTTTTGAATCTTCTTTGCAGCCTCCTTAATTCTTGCGTACTCCTCCTTATCGTAGTTAAAGGGGAGATCTACCCAACCCAAAAAGTCGTTGCCCTCTCCGTTGCCCGAAAGCAAGCACTTGTGAGCCACCTCAACCTCTGCGCTGATAGCCTTGACCTCTTCGTCCTTAATAAAGGACTTAACGTAAGTATCATTTAACTTAACAGTCATTTTTTTACCTCTTTTAAAGATTAAATTTGTATTATATACATTCATCTTATTATACAATATTCCGTGCTTAAAATCAAGAAGAAATCGTGATTTTTTCGGAACTTTTTTATATTTTTATACCTTTTTATACATTTTTATATAATTTGCGTGCATTTTTTCAAAAATTGCAATAATAGGTCAAAAAAGCTACACCTATCCACCGTTTCCCTTGCGATAATATCTATCGAGCATATCTCCTCCTTACCGTTGGTGTAGGAAACCACGCCAACGATATCTCCCTTTTTTATAGGAGCTGTGATATCATTATTAATTGAAATCCCTGCGCTTATCTTACCCGTGCTCTTAGGAACGACTATTTTTATCGGCGGATATTCGGCGCTAAAGCTTTGGGACGCCCCCTTTATTATCGGAATACCTTCTATAATATCGCCGCCGTCACTAAAAATTCTGTAATTATTAAAGCCGTAATCAAGTAGCCTTGTCGCTATAGAATTTCTTATATCTCTCGTTTCCGCACCCATAACCACGCAAATAAGACTCATACCGTCACGCACAGCCGTTGCGCTTATGCAAAAGCCTGCCTTGTCGGTGGAGCCCGTTTTCAAGCCCGTAGCACCCTTATAAAATCTTATTAGACGGTTTGTGTTGGTTAGCCCAAACTCTCCGCCACGAATACTATCCATCCAAATCGAGCTATACTCTGTAATTTTGGGATATTTAATAAGCTCGCTCGACATTATGGCGATATCACTTGCGGAGGTTACGTGATTTTCCACGGTATCGTCAAGTCCGTTGGTGTTTTCAAAATTAGTGTTTTTCATACCAAGCGCACGAGCCTTCTTGTTCATCTCGCTAACAAACTGCTCCTCGCTACCACAGATATGCTCCGCAAGAGCAAGCGCCGCATCGTTTGCCGATGCTATTATAACGCTTTTTAGTAGGTCCTCAACCGACATTTCCTCGTTTTCACGAAGATATATCTGTGAGCCACCCATAGAGCATGCCTTAGCGCTTGCCCTTACCGTATCGGTATAATTAATTTTCCCTGCCTCAATCGCCTCCATAACAAGTAATAGCGTCATTATCTTGGTTACCGAGGCAGGCGGCAACGGCTCGTCTGCATTCTTTTCATAAAGCACCGCTTGAGTGCTTGACTCAATAAGTATTGCCGATTTACAATCAAGCTTTAGCGTGTCCTCTGCTTCATTTGGATCCTCTGCACGCTCGGTCTTCGGCTCAGCGCTTACGGTAACCGTACAAAAAAGACAAATTACCAAGGCTATCGAAGCAAGTCTAAATAGTATTTTACAAGCATTAAATTTCATATTCATCACCTCAACACACTATATGCCCCGCAGAAAGTAAAAATGCGTACCGCCGAAGCGATACGCATTTTTTATAATATTTAATTAGTTCTTCATGGACTTATCTTCAAAGACGGGAAGCTCGTTCTGACCCTGAAGCTTAGGATATTCAACCTCGCCGTCAGAGCAAATAACAACCTTTGTAAGCGTTGCAGAGAGGAAAACCGATACATCAACGTGCAATCTATTAAATTCCTCAATAGTGCCGTTGTATCTTATGGTTTCAAGATCCTTGCAGAAATAGAAAGCGAACTTTCCGATTTCCTCAACGTTCTTCTTAGGGGTAGTTCCATCGTCCTTCATAACGAGGTTACCCTTAGAATCCATAGTATCCTTACTCTGTATTCCCTTACCCAAGGTAACGCGCCTTAATCTAATGCAACGCTGGAAGCAAGCCTCGCCAATAGTTTCAACCGTGTCGGGAATAACTATCGACTCCATAGACTCGCATCCTGCAAACGCATAGATACCAATCTTCTTTATACCATTCTTCATAGAGATGGTCTTAAGCTTACTGCAGTTTTCAAACGCTCTGTTACCAATTTCGGTAACGCCGCTACCGCAAATAACGGTTGTAAGTGCCTTTGCGCCTGCAAATGCACCGTTTGTGTTACTTCCCGTAATCTTAGTTACGCTATCGGGGATGTAAACGGTTACTGCAGTCGTATTTCCCTTAAAGGCTCCCGCCGCAATAGCAGTTACGGGAAGCTCCTTACCGTCTGCACCGGTGTAGGTTGCGGGAATTACTATCTCCGCATCCTTGCACTTGGAAACAGACTTAAGCTGATACGATTGCTTATTTGACGTAAGCGCAAACGTAAGGTTTTGGCTGGGGGTTTTATCCTCTGCCTTTATTCCGTTGTCAACGATATCGTTGTAATCACTACCGCTACCGTTTCCACTTTCATCCTCAATTGCCTCACAAGCAATAAGAGTTACCACAGAAGCCGCTATCAAAATGACCGAAATGAGCTTTACCCACAAATTCTTTTTCATAGCTTTTCTCCTTTAATATTTAATTAAAGACCGCGCTTTACGTAATGGGTATGAAGAATTTCATGAGCCTTGTGGCTATTGGGCTCGCCAAAGTACTCATCATAGAGCTTCTTAACTGCGGAGTTCTCGTGCGACTTTCTAAGATCACTGTTCTTATCGTCGTTGTAAAGAACAGCTGCTCTCACTGCACGAAGATCCGTAGTCATTCTTACAGAAGCGGGCTGATAGGGCTGACCACCGCCGTTTACACAACCGCCGGGACAAGCCATAATCTCGATAAACTGAACGTCAAGCTCGCCTGCCTTAACCGCATCAAGAACCTTCTTTGCGTTAGCAGTGCCGGAAGCTACCGCTACGTTAAGAGTAATATCGCCAAGCTTGTAAGAAGCTATCTTAACACCCTCAACACCTCTTACCTCGTTAAAGTCAAGAGATTCGAGAGGCTTACCCTCGATAACCTCTGCCGCGGTACGGAGAGCTGCCTCCATAACGCCACCGGTTGCACCGAAGATTGCGCCCGCGCCTGAGCCTATCTCAAAGGGAACGTCAAATGCTTCATCATCAAGAGCCTTGAAGTCGATACCTGCCTTGCTAATCATCTTACCAACCTCACGGGTAGTAATAGCAACGTCAACGTCGGGAACACCTGCTGCCGACTGACCGGGTCTGCCTACCTCAAACTTCTTTGCGGTACAAGGAATAGCAGATACAAAGAAGATATCCTCGGGATTCCATCCCATCTTCTCTGCGTAATAAGTCTTAACTACCGCACCGAACATCTGCTGAGGTGACTTACAGGTAGAAAGGTTCTCTGTAAACTCAGGATAGTAATGCTCACAGTACTTAATCCATCCGGGAGAGCAGGATGTAATCATAGGAAGTGCGCCGCCGTTCTTAACTCTACCCAAGAACTCGGTTGCCTCCTCCATAATAGTGAGGTCTGCGGTGAGGTTCATATCGTAAACTCCATCAAAGCCAAGCTTCTTAAGAGCCGCAACCATCTTACCCTCACAGTCAGTGCCGGGCTCGTAGCCAAAGCACTCGCCAATCTGCGCTCTAACGGAGGGAGCGGTGCAGATAAATACGTGCTTAGAGGGGTCTGCAATAGCCTCTCTTACCTTATCGGTATCATCTCTCTCATAAAGAGCTCCTACGGGACAAGCAACGATACACTGACCGCAGTTGATACAAGAAGTATCAGCAAGAGCCGCACCAAATGCAGAACCGATCTGTGTGTCAAATCCTCTATCATTTGCTCCAATAACGCCGATGCCCTGAACTGCCTTACAAGCAGCAACGCAACGACGGCAAAGGATACACTTATTATTATCACGAATGATAGGCGACTTATCATCAATAGCATACTTATTCTTTACGCCACCGAAGTATGTTTCGTCAACACCGTACTCGTTGCAAAGCTTCTGAAGCTCACAGGTTGTGCTGCGTACGCAGGACAAGCACTTTCTATCGTGATTGGAAAGAATAAGCTCAAGGTTTGTTTTTCTCGACTTATTAATCTTAGGAGTATTTGTAAGAACCTCCATACCTTCTGTTACAGGGTATACGCAAGCAGTAACCAATCTGAAAGGTCTGCCGCCCTCGGATACTTCAACAAGGCAAAGACGGCAAGCGCCTATCTCGTTGATATCCTTAAGATAACAAAGGGTGGGAATTTCTATTTTTGCAGCTCTTGCCGCTTCAAGCACAGTAGAGCCCTTGGCTACGGCATACTGAACGCCGTTTATTTTTATATTTACAGTTTCCATAACACACTTTTCCTTTCTTAGTATTATTAGTCTTTGTAAATTGCGTGAGGCTTACACTTTTCAAGACAAGCACCGCACTTAACACACTTCTTGGTGTCGATTGTAAAGGATGCGAGCTTATGACGGGGAGCGATGTAATCGGTTCTTGTAATAGCGTCCGCAGGACACTGCTTTGCGCACATTCCGCAACCGATACACTTATCAAGGTCAATCTTGAACTGAAGCAAGCTCTTACATACACCTGCGGGACACTTCTTATCAACGAT
>JAZRAJ010000094.1:0-8976 GCA_045634485.1 Eubacteriales bacterium
GACTAAAAACTTTTATGAAAAAGTTTTTTGGATTACATTGTAGCTCGAAATATTATTTGGCGATAATCTAACAAATAGCCTCCCTTGTGTAAAGGGAGGTGCCGAGCTTGCCGAGGCGGGGGGATTGTAAAGTTTTAATATTTACACAAAACAATCCCTCAGTCGTGTACCACGACAGCTCCCTTTACACAAGGGAGCCTTTGAATGTGCGAACATTGTGCGTTCGACCGTCGAGCGTAGTTATTACGGCAAAAAATAAGCCCCCAAGTTTCAAAGTTCTTGAAGGTTGGGGGTTCGGGGGAAGGAAAGCTTCTTTTAAGAAGTTTCCTTCCCCCGCCTAAAAAATATATTCCTCAATAAAAATCAATTCTCCACAGCCTTGCGGATGCTCCAATCGTTGGCGTCGAGGAGGGCTATAGCCTCGTCCTCGTTGATTTTCTTAATTTCGCAAACGATAGAGATAACTCGACGGCGGAGCTTTTCGTTAGTAGGACGGAGATTTATCATAAGATTTTCGTAAACTCTGCCTGTTTTAACCATAGCCGCCGTTGAAAGGATATTCAGAACGAGCTTTTGAGCTGTTCCTGCCTTAAGGCGAGTTGAGCCTGTTATTATCTCGGCTCCCGTATCGGTAAAGATTGCAATATCGGAATTCTTTGCCAAGGGGCTATCGTTGTTCGAGGTCACGCCAACGGTAATGCAACCGTTAGCCCTTGCCCATTCAAGAGCGCCAAGAACGTATTTTGCACCGCCTGCCGCCGAAATTCCAACTATAACGTCGCCTGCGCGGAGTCTATCCTTAACATCGAGAACACCGTTTTCGTAGCTATCCTCGCCACCCTCGCTTGCTTTAACGAGGCAATCGTAGCCACCTGCAATTATACCGCTTACAAGGTCGGGCGATACGCCAAAGGTTGGTGGACATTCCGATGCGTCAAGCACGCCAAGTCTACCCGACGTTCCTGCGCCTATATAGTAAAGTCTGCCCCCGTTCTCCATTGAAAGTGCGATAGCGTCAACCGCCTCGGCAATACTCTCTGCGGCATCCTCAACCGCCTTAACCGCAACGTAGCTTTCCTCGCTCATAAGCTTGACCATATCAAGCGTTGACATTTTGTCGATATGAGTGCTTTTGGGGTTTCTTTGCTCTGTTTTTAACATAATTTAATGCTTATATCAGTCTTCTCTTTTTCTCTTGATAACGATGCCTGCGCCGCTAATCGTTGCAAGAGCGATGATGCTTGCGCCAACGCCAACCGACGAGCCGCATCCGCCGTCGCCCGCAGCTGTGGTTTCGCTATCCGCGCCGCCGCTTACGTTAATATTTAAGGTTACGAGGTCACAGGTTTTACCGTTAAGGAACTTTGCCGTGTAAGTAACGGTGTGCGCTCCGCTTGTAAGAGCCGTAGTATCGGCATCAATATCAAAGAGCTTAGCCTTTGCGTCTGCCTTTTTCTTAACGTCCGCGGTGGGCTCACCCGGAACAACTCCCCAAACGGCACTATCTGCGTTGCCGTCAAAGTAATAACCAAATTCCTTTATGTAGCTTGTAAAGCCTGCAAAGCCCTCGATACCAAGCTTTTGACCTGCGGTAAGCTCGAAGGTATCAACCTCTGCTATCTTCTCGCCGTCAAGAGTGTACTTAGAGATACCGCTGCCGATATGCTCCTTAACCTCTTTAATATCGTCGGTAATAGCGTATTTATTAGCCTTTACGGTTTCTGCCTCGGTAGGCTTTTCGGTTTCAATAGGAGTAGTATTCGTACCCGTACTGCCTGCCTCGTAGCCGTTAAAGCCGTACTGCTTAACGATTGCGGGGTAATCCTTGTAGCAAACGTTGTGGTCAAGAACTCCGCTCCAACCGTTTATTTTGTGCTTCGAGGAATATTGATACATGCCGTAATCATTGGGATAATTTTTGGAATACTTATTATCGGGTACATCTCTTTCATCATTATATTGATAATTAGCTACCCAGAACTCGTATTTTTTACCGATAGTATTATTTAATTCACTTGCCATCCAACCGCTGTAATACTGGTCATCAACGAACCAGCTTGCAGGGCCGTAAACGCCAACGAGGTATCCCGCCTCTGCCATAGTATCCATAAATGCCATACAGATTTTTCTACCTGTTGTTCCGCTTTTACCTATAGCATCTCTTACCTTGCTATCCTCAAAGTCAAGATAAACAGGATATTCAAAGGTCTTACCCTTTATGTATTCAAGGAAGCACCTTGCTTCTTCCTTTGCTTCGCTCTCATTCTTCGCTTGAGAATAATAATATGCGCCTATATCAAGACCGGCTGCGCGAGCCTGCTTATAAAAGTCCTCAAAGTTATAGTCCTTACGGTTAGAGCCCGCATTAAGCTTAACTCCCGCACGGAGAATAACGTAATCAAAGCCCGCATCTTTTATTTTTTTAACGTCCATACCGTCCTGATGCTCGGAAATGTCAAGTCCCTTGGTAACTACCTTACCTGTTCCTGCCATACCCTTAGTGTAGCCTCTGTCGTATCCCGTTTCTGCCGAAGCACTGAAAGAGCCGAATATTGCAAAGGTCGAAAGAATGGTCATTAACGTCAATATTATTGACACCGCTCTTTTAATTTTCATCATCTTTTTCTCCTTTTTTATCATCAATTTGATTTATTTGCTTATTTGAATCACTCTCGTGAATAAGTCCGTATCTTGTAAGGAGTCCCGAAATAATAAGTCCTGCTATTAAAAGCTCAACTCCGAAAAGGAAGTCTATTATCGAAAATCCGTGATTGCTCCAATTAAAGTAAACCTGCGCCATATCGGGATTTAAGAACATTGAGGCTATTGAGCCAAAGGAAAGTCCTATTACAAAGTAAAACGTTGCCGCTCTGCGCCACGCCAAAAGCTTGGAAAAGATTTTTGAAATAACTATAAGTCCAATTCCAAATCCGCCAACCATGCAAAGCATAAGCAGGATAAATACGGGGTTCTCGAGTATATAGTCGAGATGCACGCTATCCATTATCGGCTTGAACTGTCCAAACGCCATAAGTATTGCCGTTGCCGAAAGTCCGGGAATAAGCTGCGTTGCCGCAACTATAAATCCAAGCGGAACGTAAAGCACAAACAAATACCACGGAAACGCCGTAAACGCCTCGCTTGCGCCCTCTGCCTCAATAAGTGCAGGTGGGTCAAGGTACACCGAAAGCGCTCCTATTCCAAGCGGAACGAGTATTCCAAGTATCATAAGCAATATTCTTACTCCGCTTGCCCTCTCACCCTTGATTTCGTTTAGCAGTGCGGGCGATGCGCCTATCATTAGTCCTACGAACAAGCATATTACTATGAATATATATTTTTCAAGTAATAGCTGAACAAGTAAAAATCCTGCCGCAAAGCCTATTACCGCTCCTATTCCTATCGGTACTAAGAATTTTACGCATCTCTTGAAATCCTTAAATATGTTTCCTATTGCGTAAAGCATTGCCGCGTAAAGCCCGAACATTATTGCCACAGTTGAGCCGCTTACTCCCGGTACTATGACCGCAAGTCCTATAAATAGTCCAAGCACGAACGCCTTTATCCACGTTCTTGCATTGTACGGCTTTAGCTCTACGCTCTCGTTTTCCTTTGTCATCTTTTTTCTCCTGTTTTGGTTGTTTTTTTATTTTTTCGTGGGGAAAGGAAACTTCTTAAAAGAAGCTTTCCTTTCCCCACACCCCCCACCCCTCAAGAACTTTGAAACTGTGATTTTATTTTTTTGCCGTAATGACTGCACTCAACGATTGAACGCACAATGTTCTCACTGCACCAAAGCTTGAAAGTTTTTAGTCAAGTTTTTTCTGATATTATAAAAAATACACATCAATATATTTACAAAACCAAAATATTATGGTATAATAGTTATGCCAAACGAACTAAATAATTAAGCGACAATCTTTTCACCATAGGATAACTATGCTCTTTTTTCTAATACTATTGGACGTTTTACATTTTGGTAAAAATGCAACTCTCGTCTGATAGTATGAAAAATATTTGTCTGCGTATAAGTTCGTTTGGCGACAACTTGGAGTTTGCGTTTTTCGGTGCGGTAACTCCGGTTGCCGCACTTTTTATTTTATAAGCGTGGAAAAACAAATGAACGATTACACCTATACCAAAAATCAAAGCACTGCCAAAAACACGGATGCTCCAAGCAATAGATATACTAACGATTGCGAGCTATTCAAAAAAGCATTATCCGATGCTATGGAATTAAAAATACGCGAGGTCGAAGAAAAAGCAAAAGATATATAAAATCACACGGGAGCGCTCTGCTCCCATTTTTTATTATCAATTTTTAACTTAAATCATTTCCAAAATATTGTAAACATTTAGAAAACTCGCCCTCAAGAGCGCCCCTGCTCTTGACAAATCTACAAATTTATTATATAATAATATGAGTATGATGGGAGGTTTTTATGAAAAAAGCATTTATTAAATCGATATGTCTTATCGTTGCCTTGATTATGGCGTCTACGGCGTTATTTTCCTGCACGTCAACGAAGGACACAGAAACCGAAGCCACGACAAATCTTCACACTGTAAAATTCAATTCTAACGGCGGAACTTATATTTCTGACGTAGAGGTTCGCCACAATCAAAAAATATCCGAGCCTAAGGCTCCCACACGTGAAAACTACATATTCCTCTATTGGGAGAACAACAACAGACGTTGGGTGTTTACCGCAAAGGAGGTAACCGAGGATATAACGTTAAGCGCACTTTGGATTTCTGCGGCAGACCTTTTTAAGATAGAGCCCACCGAAAAATCCGACGAGCTTCTTATCTCGGGCTTTGCGGCTCAAAAGCAGATATACAATTTAGTTATCCCCGAAAAAATAAACGGCAAAACCGTTGTAGGCTTTACCGACAATGCCTTTGAGGGCATACACAGCGAGCACGCCTCAAACCTCACTATTCCCTCCACCGTACGCTCTATAGGTACGGAGGCGTTTAAAAACATTTCGAGCGTACATATTAAGTTCACAGGACCTGTAAGCGCTATAGGCGTTTCATCCTTTGAAAATTGCGACCATCTTGAAACCATTCAGCTTGGCGAAGGAATTACCATTATTCCCTACCGTTGCTTTTTTGATGCATCCGAGCTTGCAACTATAGATATTCCCGAAGGAGTTACTCTTATCGAGGAAAATGCCTTTACCGCTTGCACCTCGCTACAGACTATTATTCTTCCAAGCACCTTAAAAGCAATTGAGGATAGCGTATTCCTTGACTCCGACCTCACGGTGGTATTCTTTAAGGGCACAGAGGAGCAATTTGATGCAATTGAGATAAGCGGAAACAACGAGGAGCTTCTTACCTCAAAGGTATATTTCTACTCCGAGAGTCAACCCACCGAAAGCGGAAGCTTTTGGCACTATGACAAGAGCAACGCACCTATACTTTGGTAACAAAGCAAGTATTAAAATAGGCAATAAAACAATTAAATGGAGCTTTTAATATGAAAAAAAAGGATAAAATTACACAAAACAACGAGCAATCCGAAAGAATTGCTTGCGCAAAAAGAACCTCTATTGGCGGTCAGGCATTAATGGAGGGTATTATGATGCGCGGACCTAAGAAATCGGCTATGGCGGTTAGAAATCCCAAGGGCGAGATAGTTCTTGAGGTAACCGACATTTCCACGGGTAAGCGTCCCTTTATTACAAAGGTACCTATAGCACGCGGAGTATACAACTTCGTTTCCTCAATGATAATCGGTTACAAGGCGCTTATGCGCTCGGCAGAGATATCGGGACTTGAGGAAATCGAGGAGGAGCTTGCCAAGGAGAAGGCGGCAAAGAAAGCCGCTAAAAAGGCGGCTAAGGAGGGCAAGAGTGCAACTGCTGAAGCAACCGAGCCCGAAATTATTGAGGTTCCCCCTGTTGAAATAGTTATTAGCGAGGATGGCACAGAGGCTACCGAGGCAGAATCTGTTGCCGAGCCCACCGCAGAGCCCACCGAGGCTACCGCCGAAGAGCCTGTAGCAGAGGCAGCTACAGAGAACACTACAGAGGACGCTACAGAATCTGCCCCCGAGGCAAAGAATGCATCAACCGAGCCCGAAAAGAAGAAGTCCTCGGGACTTACCACTATGATAACAATTATTGCGGGAGTTTTAGGAGTTGCGCTTGCGCTTGGACTCTTTATATTCCTTCCCGACACGCTTGCAGGCTGGCTCTCGGGCTACACATCCGACCCCACCAACTGGCGTCCCGTTTTTGCAGGATTTATTAAGATAATCATTCTTATCGCTTATATGTCGCTCGTTTGCCTTATGAAGGATATTCGCCGTACCTTTGAGTATCACGGCGCAGAGCATATGACCATCTTCTGCTACGAGGCAGGACTTGAGCTTACCGTTGAAAACGTTCGCAAGCAGCGTCGCTTCCACCCCAGATGCGGAACCTCCTTCCTTATACTTATGCTTATTATAAGCATCGGCATTGGACTTTGCATCAACCCTGTATATCAGTTAATAACAGGAACACCCGCAAATACCTTGGTATTCTCAATTATCAAGCTTTGCTTACTCCCTCTCACAATGGGTATCGGCTACGAGCTTATAAAGCTTGCAGGCAGACACGATAACCTCTTTACACGTATAATCTCCGCACCCGGTATGTGGTTGCAAAGACTTACCGTAAAAGAGCCTACCGACGATATGATAGAATGTGCTATTGCAGCATTCAAGGCAGTAGTACCTGAGGATAATAGCGATAAATTTTAAAATTACAAAAGAAAAACTATCTACCTCATTTTTGGGGTAGATAGTTCATTTTTAAAAATTTTCAAGAATTATTATATCTCTCATAATAAAACAAATACTGTTGCGCTATTCCTGCATACTGACCAAATAGCTTGCCCGAAAAGTCCTTTACCTCGGGAAAGCGTCTTTCTCCCACACGCTTTATCCAAACGTCAATTGGAAAGGCATCAAGCCTTGCAAAACCAAAAAGCAAGGCGCAGGATGCAACCTTTAAGCCTATTCCCTTAACCGTGCAAAGCATCTCAATTGCCTTCTCGGTGTCATCTAATTGCTCTATCTCATCAAGCGAGAGCGAGCCGTTAAGTATTTTACTTACCGCATCAAATATGTATTTTGCGCGAAATCCAACCTTTAGGTCGCAAAGCCCCTGCTCGCCTAAGGCGTATATTGCCTCGGCGGTAGGAAAGGCATACGGCAAAGAGTTGCCCGACAAATGCCTTTTCATCTCCTCGCCTATAAAAATAGGCTCTCCGCACTTATTTGAAAGTGCGTCGATTATCTTTTTTATTCTCGGAATATTATTGTTCTGCGAAATTATAAATGAAATAATACTCTCAAAGCGGTCCTGCCTTAAAATTCTTATGCCTCGACCGTACTCGCAAGCGCAAATTAGCGACTCGCTCGTATAACTTTGCAAAATATCACTCTCGACACTGACGTAATCACGCTCAATATCAAGAAAGCTCTTCCATATGCTTTCGTATTCGGAGAGCGTGCTACCGTATATATAAATTTTATCTTTGTCCTGCGCAAAGGACACAAATCTACCAAAGGCAACTCCCGAAAATTCCTTTTCGTGGATACTGTCCTTTACCTCGTCAAAGCGAAAGCACTGACCGCAATCAAAGGTCTTTCCAATGTCAAAGCAGGTAACGCCCTCAATGAGAACGACCGATGCATCTCCCCTTTTAAATTCGCTAACGTTTATTTTACAAGTTAAGCTCATACAATTTACCTTTTATAATATTTAATAATCTTAGAAATCTAATATATTTATATTTTATCATAAATACCGCATTTTTTCAAGTGATTTTTGCTTGAAGAATTAAGGAGAACCACGTGGAAAATATTTACACAATACCCGTCAACGAGGCGTTTGAGGAGTCTGCCGCAGATAAGGATTGCGGATGCCCCTTTTGCGCTCTTTACAATAAGCTTGAGGACGATCAGCTCGACCTTATCTTAGGCGCATCTATGATGGAGCCCGACGTAAGAATAAAAACCAACGAGGAGGGCTTTTGCCGAACTCATTACGATATGATGTTCACACGCAAAAACCGTCTTGGAATGGCGCTTACGCTTGAAAGCCATCTCGCAGAATTAAAAAATGATATGAAGGGCGGTCTGCTTACGAAAGCGGGCGACAAGGCTGTTAAGCGAATTGAGATGCTTAATTCCACCTGCTTCGTTTGCCGTCGAATAGAATTTAATTTTGAGCATATGATAGAAACCGCCGTTATCCTTTGGGATGCCGACGAGGACTTCCCCGCAAAGCTTAAGGCTCAGCCGTATTTTTGTTTGCCTCACTATGCGCGTATGCTAAAATATGCGCAAAAAAAGCTCGACAAAAAGGGCTATGCCGAGTTCGAAAAAACGGTTTCCGCAATTCAAGATGCGTATATCGAAAAGCTTGAGGGCGACGTAAGCTGGTTTTGCAAAAAATTCGATTATCGCTACAAGGAGGAGCCCTGGTACGATTCCAAGGATGCCGTGGAGCGCTCGATGAAGTTTTTACGCAGTGACCTGCACCATCCGCCTCAAAAGAAGAAATCAAGCAACACAAACGAAAATTAATGAAAATTAACTAAATTTAATGAGAAGGTAGCTTTTTATGATAGACTTACTCGAATTACAAAAATATTTTATTTTAAGACACCTCAAGGAGGGCGATATTGCCGTTGACTTTACAATGGGCAACGGTCACGATACGGGGTTTCTTTCCAAGACCGTTGGAGAGAGTGGACACGTTTTTGCCTTCGACGTTCAGGAGATGGCGCTCGCCTCGACCTCTGAAAATCTAAAGGCGGCCGGCTGTCCCGATAACTACACTCTCATTCTCGATTCGCACCATAACGTAAAAAAATACGTTGACGTTCCGATAAAGGCGGGAATGTTCAACCTCGGTTATCTTCCCGGAAGTGACAAAAAAAAGTCGGATCGTAGCCATGTCGTTCTGTGTGCCA
>JAZRAJ010000095.1:0-25156 GCA_045634485.1 Eubacteriales bacterium
AGAACGCAGCGAGTTATCATCCACTACCGCTTTGTCGGCAGGCTCGACATCCCCGGCATTATCCAACGCCCACACTTTATCCTCGACTCCCGTCAAGGCGTGGCAATCGAATACCTACCAAACGCAATCTAAAAGAAAAAAGAGTAGCAAAACGCTACTCCAAACAACGAAATATAAATGCAGACATAAAAATATCGAGTGTCCATAACTGAAATCTGTTATGAACACTCGATATGGTCTGAGTGACAAGACTTGAACTTGCGGCCTCTACCACCCCAAGGTAGCGCGCTACCAACTGCGCCACACCCAGATTTGTTGGATTTCAGAGCTTTCTTACGAAAACCTAGTATATTATATCACATTTGCTTTGCTTTGTCAATACTTTTTTGTAATATTTTTTCGTTTTTTTGGATATTTTTTGCTTTTTATAATCCTTTACAAATAATGGCATTTTTATTTGTCAAAAGCCTTTAAGCAACGGCAGAGAAAGAAAAGAATTCCTCTTTGATGGGAGGATGAAAATTCCTAAATATTATCAGTACCAAATTGCCGGATACTATCTATACTACACTTCCCATTGCGTTATTGAATGTATGCATGTTCTTGCAAGTGATAAAAGATTGACAGAAGGCGGCTCGGCAAAATTCTTCGTTAATAGCGATGGTTCGACCGTTATACAGAACCGCGGATTTTTTCTTTATATTTTGGTGTAGTTTAATATATTTTAAGTTCTAACTCGTTTTAACATACGATTTGCTTTAGATGTATTTTGCATATATAAAATATAGTAATGCATATATAAATAAATCTTGCTTTTTAGTGCATTTAATGTTATAATAAATTATAAGATTTTATTATAGCGGAGAGTAAAAAAATGATTTTAGAAAACGGTGTGCCTCAAAATATTGCCGAGAGATTGCCAAAGGAACAGCGTGTTTATGCCTTTTTAGATTCCTTAGGGGTAGAATATAAGCGTGTGGATCACGAGCCTGCGATGACAATGGAGGCTTGCGAGGAGATAGACAAGGCTCTTGGCGCAATTATGTGTAAAAATCTGTTTTTATCAAATAGGCAGGAAACTGCGTTTTATATTTTACTTATGCCTGCAGATAAGCCGTTTAAAACCAAGGATCTTTCGGCTCAGCTTGGAGTTGCAAGGCTATCCTTCGGTAAGGCAGAATATATGGAGGAATTTCTTGATATTACGCCCGGCTCCTTGAGTGTTCTTGGGCTTATGAATGATAAAGGGAATAGCGTTCAGCTTTTAATAGACGAGGATATTTTATCTGCCGAGCTTATCGGAGTGCATCCTTGCGTTAACACCTCAAGTCTTTCCTTGACCGTAAGCGATATGCAAGAAAAAATCATTCCTGCTCTTAAGCATACGCCGATAATAGTTACGCTATAAATTAGACTTGACAAATTGTTTTTGGCGTGGTAGAATGATATTGTAGACATTGTGATTGCTTGAAGTCCAAAATATTACAAATATTTTTAGGAGGTAATTATGAAAAAGAGAATTATTGGCATTATTTCCTTGCTTTTGATAGCGGTTTTAACTCTGTCAATTGTTGCGTGTGGCTCTAAGGGGGCTGCGGATAACGGATTTTCCGCCGAGTACGATAAGGCTCCCGAGATGGGCTCATCCGAGATTGTAACTAAGCCTACCGACGTTACTGCAAGCAACGGTGGCGATGGCTCAAAGATAATAAAGAGCGCAAGCATTACCGCAGAAACCAAGGAGTACGCCGATTCAACCGAGGCACTCAAGGCGTTAATAGCAAGCGTTGGCGGCCATATATCCAACTCAAGCGCAAGCGAGAACGCAAGCTATAATTCAAGCGGAAAGCCCGAGAAGAATGCAAATTATACAGTAAAAATTCCCTCGCAGAGCTTTGATTCCTTTATAGAAAGCCTTTCGGATATATTTAATATTACAAATCTTTCAACCTCAACGGTTGACGTTAGCGAAAGCTATTTTACCCTGCAGGCTCGTATAGATACTCTCCAGGATAAGCGTGAGGGACTTGTGTCGATGCTTAAAAACGTAGACGTTAACACCGATTTTACAACATGGCAAAAGATAAACTCTGAGCTTACCGAAATTGATACTCAGCTTAATATTTACAACGAGCAGCTTAAATCACTTGAAAACCAAGTGGCGTACTCAACTGTTACGCTTTCGGTGCGTGAGGTGGTAGAGTATACCGAGAAAGATGAAAAGAGCTATGGCGAGGAGGTTAAGGATGCCTTTGTCGATAGCTTTGAGTCGGTTGGGGAGTTCTTTAAGGAGTTTTTGTTAGTTCTAATTGCGGTATTTCCGTTCCTTCTTATTTGGGGCGCATTCGTTGCGATAGTGGTTGTTATCGTGCGCATCTCAATTAAGAAAAAGAGAGCAAGGAATAATAAAAACGAGAATGATAAAAAGTAACTTTTAAATAAAAATGAGCCAACTGCGTAAGCGGTCGGCTCGTTTTTTATTCAATATTTAGGCTTATACTGTACGTTATCCACCGTTATAGTCGGTCCGCCCTTGCCCTTAAAGGAGATAAGTGCGGCTAATTCGCCAAGGCGAAACATTTGCTCGACCCTCTTAAGCGAGAACGGCTTTTCGCTTATGTCGAACTTAGTGCCGTCGATGGTAATAAGTATTTTTCCTGTAAGATTGGAGCATTTAAGATGAATTTTGTGCGTAATTATCTTGCCTGTTTCAAGTCCTGTTTCTATATCGGTTTCGTTTTCGGGAATTTCCCAGTAATATCTTTTAGCCATTTCGTCCTCCGTTTTAAATAATATGCTTAATTAATAAATATATGGAATAATAATGCTTCCGCTTGCATCAAAAACTACGTCCTTGGATTTGATAGCCTCGGCTACGTCAAAGGAGTCCTTTAACTCTGTTTTGGTTCTCATAAGGCAGAGCGCATGGTGCGTAACGTGATGAAAATCGCTTCCGCCCGTAACCAAAAGATTATTGCTTTTTGCGTGCTTAACGGCAAGGGCATTTCTTTGGTTGTGGTTTGGATGAAGATTGTAGGCTTCAATTCCGTCGATAGAGTTAATTGGTGCGCGCGTAACGCCGTTTCTAAAGGGATGAGCCTGAATAATAACGTTGCGCTCGTTTTTAGCCTGCTTGTAGAAATTCTCGATGCCGTAGGGCGTAAGCTCGGCGTAAAATGGAAGAGAGTCCTCGTCAATACCGAAAACGAGATAATCGTTGTTCGAGCCGTCAAATCGAATTTCTATGCCTAAAACAACGTTGATATCGTTTTTTGCGCTTTCCTTAGCAAGATGATAATCCTCAAGATATATTTTTATATTTTCCTTAAGATTGCCGATAGTTAAATCGGAATTAAAGTGATTTGTAATTGCCAGAGTTTTTACACCCGCCGCTCGATAAAAGTCAACGACCTCGTTTGCGGGAAAATCTCCGCAAAAGCTTGCGGGATTAGTGTGAGCATGAAGCTCGGCGGTGTAGGGGTAATCTGTTAAAATGCTTTTAAAATTCATATTTTTAACGTGCTTGTCCTTTGCTTTGCGGTTGATATATTGCCGTAAGTAAATTATATAATATTTTTTAAAAAAATTCAAGTATTTTTAAAAAAAGTTTTCAAAAAAGTATTGACAAATATAGAGTGTTGTGTTATACTTTTAATGTTGCTGGTATGGCTTAGTCGGTAGAGCACGTCATTGGTAATGACGAGGTCATCAGTTCGATTCTGATTACCAGCTCCAAAAAAGACCTGAACAAAAGTTCGGGTCTTTTTTCGTTTTGTTTTAAGATTTCAGACATCAATTTTAATATAAAAAAAGCAGGATTTTATTTTTCCTGCTTTGATGTGTTTATTGAGGATATAAGCATTACGCGAATGCTTGTGCAAGCATTGTTTAATGATTTATAGGTGCTTTCGTCGATATAATTTGTTCTAAATAATAATTCGAGCCAATAACCCGTTTCGTTTGCTTCTTTGAGCGCAATTTGAAGCTTTGCTATAAAATCTGCTTTACCGTGAGCATAGTGTGCTTCTCGAATATTAGCTCCTATACTTGTGCCGCTTCTCCCGATCTGATTTGAAATAATAGATTCACGCTTTTCCTTTAAAAATTTTACGAGCTCGATTATTGAAACAGCGAAGTCCATTGATTGAATTGATAATTTATCTTCTCTCATAGCTCATTCCTTTTTTAATGAAGTATTGACTTTGTCAAAATGAAGTAGTTGCTTCGCAAAAATTAAGCACTCGCTTTGCTCGTATGAAGTGAAGCACACAAAATAGTTAGCGAAGCGACTTCATTAGGCGAAGCCGTCTTCATTAGTGCAACGTCTTAATACACCAACGGTGTGCTTCATTCAAAAAAGAACTAAATCGAATTTTCGATTTAGTTCTTTTTTGGTGATCCACCGGAGACTCGAACTCCGGACCCCTTGATTAAAAGTCAAGTGCTCTACCATCTGAGCTAGTGGATCATATTCACTTTAACCTACCCATATATGATACCACAAAATCGCCTTTTTGTCAAGAAAAAAATGATTTCGAGTATTACAAATAAAGGTAGGCTAAAGAGATATAAAATTGTGCAATTTTACTAAAAACTATTTGTTTAGTCTTTTTATGCGCTCTGCGAGAGCAAGGATGTTTTCGGGCATATATTCGGGAAGCTCCAAATCGCTCATATTTCTAAGGTCGGAGTCCTGAGTGAGTATCTTTTGGCGCATAGCGTTTACTATTATCTTGTCAAGCCCCTTAAGCTTATCGGGCTTTAGCTCTCCTCCAAAGCATTCAACGCCTAAGGAAAAATGAATTTTCGGAGGCAACTCGGTTGCCTTGTAATCGTCAACATCTCTAATGATGCCACAGCAAAAGAAGAATGCGCTTGGCATATTAGATATTGCGTCGATATTTTCCTTAAGATACCTTTTTAGCTGCTTATTTAGCTTAGTCATCCTAACGGAGCCACCAAGCACTACGACGTCAAATTCGCTTGGCGAGGGAGGGGAATCGCTTATGCTATATAAGGACACCTCGTTGGTTGGCGCAAGCTCGCTATACAATTTCTCAGCGCACATTTTTGCAACACCGTTCTTGGAGGCGTAAATAATTAAAGCTTTCATCTCTTATTTTTTTCCGCCCTTCTTACCATTAATATGCTTGCTAAGGCTTGTTTTACGCTTTCCGCTCGGTCTTTCTTGTACCTTATCCTCACGCTTAGCCCTTGGCGCTTGCTTGCCTTGCTTTACTCCTTGAGCCTTTGACTTAGATTGCGACGGAGTTGACTTTTGCGCAGGAGCGCCTCTTTCGGGGCGAACAAGACATTCTGCGCCAAAGCCTATAAGATCCTCACGCCCAAGCTTCGTAAGCGCTTCACGCACTAAAGAAGCGTTCTGAGGTCGGTTATATTGAAGCAGAGCGCGCTGAAGCTGCTTTTCGTGATAATCTGTTGCAACGTAAACAGGCTTCATTGTAAGCGGGTCTATGCCGGTGTAGAACATAACGGTTGAAGCCGTTCCGGGAGTTGGGTAATAGTCCTGAACCTGCTCGGGCGCATATCCGTCACGCTTTAGGCAGAGCGCTAATTCAAGCGCATCGTTAAGCGTTGAGCCGGGGTGGCTTGACATAAGATAGGGAACGAGATATTGCTCCTTGCCAATTGATTTCGTAAGCTCAAAGTAACGCTTGCGAAAACGCTCGTAGACAGTAAAATCGGGTTTACCCATACAACGTAGCACCGCCGACGAGCAATGCTCGGGAGCAACCTTAAGCTGACCGCTAACGTTATCACGAACAAGCTTTTTAAAGAACCCCTCATCCTTGTCGGCAAGCAGATAATCAAATCGAATACCCGAGCGCACGAAAACCTTTTTTATCCTTGGTAGCGCCTCGATAGCCTCAAGAAGCTTTATATATTCGCTATGGTCGGCAATAAGATTTTTGCAGGGAGTTGGCGCTAAGCACTTGCGAGCCGAGCAAACTCCGTCAGTTAATTGCTTTTTACAAGCGGGGTAGCGGAAGTTTGCGGTAGGTCCGCCAACGTCGTGTATGTATCCCTTAAAGTCGGGCATTTCGGTTATTTTTTTGGCTTCCTCAACAACGCTTTCAATGCTTCTGGAGCGTACAGTTCTTCCTTGGTGGAAGGCAAGAGCGCAGAAGTTGCAGGCGCCAAAGCATCCGCGGTTGTGAGTTAGAGAAAACCTTACCTCCTCAATAGCGGGTACGCCACCGTCCTTTTCGTAAATCGGGTGGTAGGTGCGCATATAGGGAAGTGCGTAAACTCTGTCAAGCTCCTCACGCTCAAGAGGAGGCATAGGCGGATTTTGAACGAGCATTTTGCCGTCGTAATATTCAACGATAGCCTTGCCGTTTATTGCATCTTGGTTTTTATACTGTATTCCAAACGCCTCGGCGTACCTTCGTTTATCCTCCTTAAGCACGTTGTAGTCAAATTCAGCCGCTACGGGAAAATGTATTTTTTCATCGGGCTTTGCAAGATATACCGTGCCTCGCACGTCACGTATTTTTTTAACCGGCACGCCCTTGTCAAGCAGAGTAGCGATGCGCAAAAGAATGTTTTCGCCCATTCCGTAGGTAAGAATGTCGGCACGGCTATCAACTAAAATAGAGCGACGCACGTTGTTGGACCAATAGTCGTAATGCGCAAATCGGCGTAAGGATGCCTCAAGCCCACCTATAATTATCGGTATATCGCCGTAAGCCTCGCGAACACGGTTACAGTAAACTATAGTTGCGCGGTCGGGGCGCCTTCCTGCCTTTCCGCCTGCCGAATAATAGTCGCTTGAGCGCTTTTTCTTTGCGGCGGTGTAATGAGCCACCATAGAGTCGATGTTGCCCGCAGAAACCAAAAATCCGAGGCGTGGCCTGCCAAATTCTTTAAATGCCTCGGCGCTCGTGTAGTCGGGCTGAGGAAGCATAGCAACTCTAAAGCCTGCGGCCTCAAGGACTCGAGAAATGATAGCCGCTCCAAACGACGGATGGTCAACGTAAGCGTCGCCACAAACGTAAACGAAGTCGGGGCGATCCCACCCAAGCTCTAACATATCCTGTTTATTTATAGGCAAAAATCCCATTTTAAAAATCCCTTCAAAAATAAATACTATCTATTATATTATACATTAAAAAAATAAAAAAGTCAATAAAAATAGGCTATCTCAAACCTAAATTCGAGATAGCCTTAATTTATTATTATTATTATTATTATTATTATTATTATATTACTTACCAAATCCTGCGGAATATGTATTTGCTTCCTTTAACATATTTGCGGCGGTAGCCTTGTCGCTAAACTTTGCGGAATCAATCTTGTTCATCGTTGCAAGATCGTACCAATTAGTCGCATCCTTGAATTCAACAGAGTCAAGTGCCTTGCAATCCTCATTAAACGCCGCCTGAGAAATAACTCTTAAGCTTGCGGGGATAACAACGTTGTTAAGAACCGAGCAATCTGCAAATGCCTGATATCCAATCTTGTTAAGATTTTCTCCAAAGGTAACGCTCTTAAGCGACTTGCAGGAGAAGAATGCGCTATTGCTAATGGTGGTAAGGCTTGCGGGAAGCTTAATGCTTGTAAGTCCCGATCTCTGGAAAGCACCGCCACCGATAAGCTTAACGTTGGGCAAGCTTATGCTTGTGAGCTTTGTGGTGTTAGAGAATGCGTAGTTACCGATTTCGATTAATTTAGCATCGTCTGCAAAGGTTACCTTTTCAAGCGAGGAGCAGCTGTGGAATACTCCGTTGGTAGCGCCGCTTGCTTTATTGTCGCCTATCGACTTAACGTTCTTCGGAATCGATATTGTCTTAAGGCTCTTACAACCGCTAAATGCTGCGTTTGCAATGCTTACGAGCGCACTGTTTTCGGCAAAAGTAACCTCTGCAAGAGCGGTACAATCCTTGAATGCCGAGTTATCAATTGTTTCAACGCTTGCGGGAATAGTGATTTTTGTAAGGGAAGCGCATCCGTCAAAGGTTTCCTTACCGATAGCGGTGTTGCCCTCGGGGAAGTTTATCTCGTAAAGAGATGCGCAATCCTTAAATGCGTATGAGCCTATGCACTTAACGCTGTTTGGAATAGTTAAATAAGAAAGCTCGTTACAGCCGTAGAATGCGCTATCGCAAATAGCAACCGTGGCTTCGTTTACGGTGCATCTTGTAATCGTAGCGTCCTTAGCCTTTACAAGAATGAGGTAGGGATTTGCGGTGTTGCCGAGATACATTGCGTTATCGTACTCGTTATATTCAATGTTTCCGCACTCGTAGAATGCGTTGTCCTCAACCTTAGTAACGGTGCTGGGGATAGTAATATTTTTGAGATGTGTAGCGCCGTTAAATGCGTTATTAAGAATAGTAGATACTGCCTTTCCGTTATAGGTTTCGGGAATAACTATAGTATCAAGATATAATGAGTTACCTGCGGTAACGCCGTATGTGCCGTCGGGAAGAGGCAAATAGCTAAGGCTTGTTGCCGACGAGGTCTTGCCGTCATAGCCCATAGCTCCTATATTAACGGGGTTATCGGGGTCATTACTGTAGGTTACCCAAATACAACCGTCCTTAATTTCTGTTTTAATTATATAAGCCGACTCGACAACGGTTTCGGTTTCCTCGCCTGAGGGCTTTTCACATGAGAATAAAAATGCTGAGGTGGTTAATAAAAATAATGCTAAAACAAGTGATAAGAATTTTGTAGATTTTTTCATTTTTTCCTCCTTAATATTATTGAATAAGTATCAATATTATACCACTATTTTCGACATTTGTCAACACAAATTTTTTTATTTAAGCTTGCCCCCCTTTTTCTTTTTTTGCGAGCCGTCCCTTGCGGTAAATATTTTTTTGATTATCGGAGATAAAAACGAGGGTGTACGCAGTAAAACGATTTTCATAAAAAATCCTCCTTTAAGGGTTTTCATTACAGTATATGCACTTTTTTAAAAAAGTGACTTATTTTTTTATTATTTGCGCCATATTATATTATAGATGTTGTAAATTATGATATTCGATATAAATTTTAAGGGAGATATTATGGGAGCAATTGGAGGAATAGTTGATTTTAGAGGTGCTAATATTGATTTTGCAGGCTTTAACGCTATAAGAGGTGCGCAGACTCTTAGGGGGCGTAAATCAAGCGTTGCGTATTGCAATAACGGAGTGGCGATGCTTTATAATTCCGAAGGAGAAAATGAATGTGAGCAGCCGATAATCTCCGAGAGAGGGGGATATAACACCGTGATTACAATTGATGCGAGCGCATTTGACGCCCGACGGATAGTTGAAGCGTACCGAGCCTACGGCGTTGAATTTATTGGAATGCTTGATTTTCCCTTTGCGATAGCGCTTTATGACGAAAAACGGAGAGTCCTCCTGTTGGCTCGTGATAAAAAGGGGAGAAAACCGCTTTTTTATTCTGTAAGAGCGGGAAAAATAATCTTTTCCTCAGAGCCAAAGGGAATACTTGCAACCGAAGATAAGCCTATAAGAATTAACTGCGAGGCTCTTTCGGCTCATATAAGCTCGCCGATGGGAATATACGGTGCGGCGGATATTTACAGTGACCTTTTTGAGCTTAGGTGCGGAGAATGTATTCTTTTTAGCGAGCTTGGAATAAGTAAATTCTTCTACCGAGAGGAGCGAAGCAAAAGAATATCGGCAAGAATAGCGCAAAAATTACGCCTTAAGCCGATAGAGCCTGATTTTACCTTTGATAGAGAGCTTATTACCTCATCGCTTGACGATGCGCTCGTTGCCTTTGATATTCCGCAATTCGACGCTTATATGCCAAGCGTTTGCCGTTTGCTCTTTAACGCTGAGGTGGGCACACGTTTTCAGTTTGCGGACCATATTAAAAGATATAATATTCAATATTCCTATGAGCGTGAGGACCGCTTAAACGCATTTTACGGCAAGCGTGCTATCGGAGTAATCGCAAGATTCGATGATAGCCTAAGCGAAAAATACGAGGAGAAAAGGCAAATGCTTGAGGCATTAACCGAAGCCTTTTTTTCACTTGAGCGAAACGAAATGCTATTTTTGCGAGAGGTGATTGGCGATATTAAGCTTAACTATATTATAAATAATATTAACGGCAGAATAAAAAAAGAGAATACGGAGGAATATATCCGTATTCTCGGTATGTTATATCAAGCCACAAAATGGCAGAGGATGCGTAGGCTCGAATTGATTAGGTCATAGAGCCTATTAATTATCCGAGGACTCTACTATCAACATAGCCCCCTTCTTTACCGCTATGAATGCACAGTTTTCACATATTTCGTTTGAAACCGTTAAGCCCTGTGAGGACTTAGTTAAGTTAGCGTTTTCAAGCGGATATTTGCATCCTAAAATCGTTACGCCCTTAACCTTATCGGTTCGGGGAATAAGCGAGAGATATTTAAAATGACTGCGGGGGATAAGCGTGCTTGTATTCTCTATGTAGCGTACGCGGTTTTTGCCGTTGGTTATAGTGGCGTATATCCTTGCCTTGGCAAGGGCTTCAAGCAGAGCGATATTAGTAAGAGTATGGTCGAGTCTGCCGTCAAGACCGCCTACTATAACTATCTCGGTGGCACCCTTAGCAATTGCCGTTTCAATTGCAAGCTCGGAGTCGGTAAAGTCCTTCTCGGCGGGAACAACGGTTATTTCTGCCTTGGGAAAGGTAGCCTTTAAATCGTCAAGCCTTGCAGAATCAAAATCGCCAACGATTAAGTCGGGGGTATCTCCAAGGGCCATTGCATTCTCGGCTCCTACGTCTGCGGCAATGCAGAGGTCGTCCGCCTTTGGATGCTCGGTTATATTGCTTGGGTAAATCGAGCCGCCAACGTATATAAATGCTTTCATACAGTTCTCCTTTTTTACCATTTAGTCTTAACCTTAAGCACGTCGTAAAGCTCACAATAGCTTTGATGGCGAGTGCGCTCTATTTTGCCGTCCTTTAATGCGGAAATAATTGCGCATCTGTCCTCCTTGGTGTGGGAGCATTTAGTGTATTTACACTGATTTATGTAAGGACGAAATTCACGCATGGTGTAAACGAGATCGTCCTTTTCAAAAAAGTCAAATCTTTCAAAATCAAGCATGGAAAATCCGGGAGTGTCGGCAATATATCCAACCTCCCCTGAGCCCTCGCTAAAGTTAATGGGGAAAAGCTCAACCTTTCTCGTTGTGTGCTTACCTCGTTGAATTTTTCTGCTTATTTCGGAGGTCGAGAGTGAAAGGCTTGGGAAAAGTCTGTTTAAAAGAGTTGACTTTCCAATACCCGATGCTCCCGCAAACGCCGCAAGCCTTGAGGGGAGAGCGCTTTTGATAAATTCATCAATTGGCTCTACGTTGATATCCTCAACGGCGCTAAGGCAAAATACGGTAAAACCGCTATTTTCATATATATCCTTAAGCTTGCTTGCGTACTCTTGGTCAAGCTCGCATTTCGTTATAACGATTATAGGCTCTATTTCGTTGAACTCTGCAATCGATATAAGCTTATCCACGGTGGAAAGCACGGGCTTTGGCGATGCGACGGCAAGGGTTATAAAAAGATAATCAAGGTTTGCAAGGGGAGGGCGAATAAGCGCACTCCTTCTTTCATATATCTCCTCAATAACGTATTCCTCGGCGGAGTCCTTTTTATCAAGCCTCGTATATGAGAGTATAACGTTGTCACCTGCCAAGGGCGAGAGATTGTTATGTCTAAACGAGCCTCTTGCTCGGCAGGATACCGTGCTACCAATGATATTTTCATCGTCGGTGTCACACGCGGTAATGCGAACCGAGTAAAGTCCGCCAACACCCTGCATTATTTTTCCGTATATTTTATCACTCATATATTTTCCTTTCGATAAAAAAACAATATTACTAACCACTGACCACTAACTCAATCCTACTTTCAATCGGCATCGATACGCCACCGTCAACGCTTTGCTCGATAACGGTTCCAAGTGGAAGAGTAGAGCTTTTATATATTACCTTGCTTACGTTAAGCCCCTTTTCCTTAAGAATCGCTATTGCGGCACTTTCCGACGAGCCTAAAACGCTTGGAACCTTTACGGTTGCTATCCGCTTTCCAAGGCTTGAGGTAATATAAACGGTTTCGTTTTTGTAAACGGTGCTACCGAATTTGTGTGATGAGGATATTATATTACCTGCCTTAACCGTGTCGGAATACTCCTCACGCATTTTAACGTTTATACCTGCATTTTTAAGCTCAAGCATAACGTCGCGAGCGCTTTGACCTACAACGTTTGGTAGGGTTATTGGCTCTGTAGCTCTGTTTACCGTAAGCTTTATAGTTATTCTGCCGTTTATTCCGTATAGCTTGCGTGATGTGGATGCCTTTGGTATCTGCGATATAACGGCTCCGTCGGCAAGGCTTGGGTTTTCCTTATATACCACCGAGTAATCAAAGCAGGAATATTCATCTTTAATCAGCGATATCGCCTCGGCTTCTGAAAGCGAGGTAAGGCTTGGGACGGTTACCGAGGTGTATATTCCGCCAAATTTTGAAAAGAGAGATAAAAAAGCAATACCTCCCGATAGGGTAAAAATCAATATTGCACCGCAAAGCGCACCAAAAAGAAAGGACGGATGCGTTTTAGGCGGGGGAATAGCCCTTCTTTTCTTTTTTGATTTAGAATAACTAAAATCGTAATCCTCGCCCGCAAAATAATCCTCGTCAAAGGTGCAAAATCTGTCCGAGTCGCTTTCGTATATCTGCATACCTCGGTATTCCTCGGGAAGATTTTGAGTCGCAGTATTTTCAAATACGGTAATATCCGCGCTTTGATTGTGCTTTTTAGAAATTTTTAAAAAATTAAATTTCATTTTTATCTCCACATATAGAATTAAATAAAATCAATTAGTATGTTAAATATGTAGAGATACAGAAATCTATTTAAGATCTTTCACGTCTTAACTGACCGCAGGAGGCGTTTATATCCGCTCCCAAGCGACGGCGAACCGTGGCGCGAATACCCCTTTGCTCAAGCGTAGCGGCAAATTTTTCAACCGCTGCCTTGTCCGATGCCGAAAATTCGGTTTCGTTAACGGGGTTAACGGGAATTAAATTAACGTGTATCGGGAAGGGCTCTCTTAAAGATTTTGGACGAAGCTTTTTGTTTAAAAGCTCTGCAAGCTCGATAGCCGACTCCTTGGAATCGTTTTTGCCTGATATTAGGGTATACTCAAAGGATATACGCCTTTTCGTGGTTGTGTAGTAGCGAAGGCAAGCGCTAAGAAGAGCATCAATATTCCATTTTTTATTAACGGGCATAATAGAGCTTCTCGTTTCATCGTTCGATGCGTGAAGCGATATCGAGAGGGTAATGGGAAACGCCTCCTTGGCAAGTCTGTCTATTTTGTCAACAAGACCGCAGGTTGAAAGCGATATATGTCGGTAGCCGATATTAAGTCCGTTTTCGTTGCCTACGAGATTTAAAAATCTTATTACGTTATCGTAGTTGTCAAGTGGCTCGCCTATACCCATCATTACGATATTGGAGATTCGCTCGCCGATATCGTTCTGTGCGGCAAGTATCTGTCCAAGAATTTCCGATGCGGTAAGATCTCGCACCTTGCCTCCAATAGTCGAGGCGCAAAAGGCGCATCCCATACGGCAACCAACCTGTGAAGAAACGCAAATGGTGTTTCCGTGCTTGTATTTCATTACAACGCTTTCAACGGTATTTCCGTCCGAAAGCTCAAAAAGGTATTTTACAGTTCCGTCGATGGCGGAAACTAATTTTAAGCGCACCGTGGGAAGAGCAAAATATGTAGCCTCGTTAAGCTTGCGCTTGGTTTCCTTACTGATATTCGTAATATTTTCGGGAGATATACCCTTGTGTATCTGCGTAAATATTTGATTTGCGCGGTATTTCGGCTCTCCTAACGATAAAACGAGCGAGGTAAGCTCGTCGGGGTAAAGAGAGAGAAGATCGATTTTGTTCATATTAATATTAACATCCGTTGTGTTTATTTTCTTTTTAACTTAGCAATAAAAAATCCGTCGGTTTTGTGTATATGCGGTAAAAGAGTCATCATACCGTCCTTTACAGCGATATCTCCAACTCGCCATTCTTCAAGAGCAAAATCGGGATGGCTTTTAAGAAATGCTTTAATATTTTCCTCGTTTTCCTCGGGGAGTATAGTACAGGTGGAGTAGATAAGCGTTCCGCCACGCTTTAGGTATTTAGAGGCGTTATCAAGAATATCACGCTGTATTTTAGGCAACGAGGCTGACTCCTCGGGATTTTTGTATCTAAGCTCGGGCTTTTTTGCAAGCACGCCGAAGCCTGAGCAGGGAACGTCACATATTATTTTGTCCGCCCTTTCTTCAAATTCGGGCAAGAAGTGGCGACCGTCGCAGGCGGATGTCCTTATAATATCTATTTTTAACCGTTCTGCGCCGTTTATTACAAGCGAAAGCTTATTTTCATGTAGGTCGAAGGAATAAATTTCTCCTTCATTGCTCATAGATATTGCCGCACCAAAGCTTTTTGAGCCGGGGCAAGCGCAGATATCCATAACAATATCGCCACGCTTTGCGTCAAGAGCCTCAACGCAGATTTGCGACGCCTCGTCTTGAACGAAAAACAGACCGTCATCAAAGCCGTAGATATCTCTAACCGAGCCTTGAACGAAAATTCCGTTAGGTGCATTTTTCGTTGGAGTGCTCGACGGAATTTTACTTATAAGCGACTCTCTGTCAGTTAAGAGAGTGTTTACTCTTAGGGTAGTCGGCGGTGCCTCGTTTATTGAGCTAAGAAGCTTTTCAGTTTCCTCAGCTCCAAATATCGATAAAAGCCTTGAAAGCAGGGGGGTATCCACCGAGTAGGCAACCGAAAGATATTCAAGCGTGTTATCCTGATTTGGAAGCGTAAGCCCGCCCTTTCTTAAAAACGAGCGTAAAATAGCATTAGCAAAGCCTGCGCTTTTCCTAGTGCAAAGCGAAACCGACTCGTTTATTGCCGCATGATGCGGTATTCTGTCAAGATATATAAGCTGATAAAGCCCTATGCGCAGGGCGTTTACCGTTCTTGGCTCGATATCCCTTATATCCCGTGATGAAAGCGCACTGATTTGGTAGTCAAGCGTTATACGCCTTTCGATAACTCCGTAAAACAGAGCCGATACAAGCCCCTTGTCGGCACTTGAAAGCTCGGAGCGCTTTAATGCGTTATCAAGCACGATATTTGAATATTGCTTAGTTTTTTCTCCCTTTAATAAAAGGTCGAGCGCAAGCTCTCTTGCCGTCATAGAGTATCCTCGTTTGATAATTATTTTAAAATATCTCCAACCGAGATATTACGTCCGCGTATAAAATCTGCGGCGCTCATGCGTGCCTTACCCTCGGGAAGCACACGCTCAATATAAATAGAGCCCTTAGCGCAGGCAATCTCGATTTTTCCGTCAAGCGAAAGCACCTCGCCGACACGCTCGTGGGGCAGCTCACGGTCTGCAATTTTAGACTCGATAAGCTTTAAAATCCTTCCGTTTGGAGTGTGTGTAAAGCTTAAAGGAAATGGCGAAAGACCGCGGATAAGGTTGTGAACCGCTTGAGCGTCCTTGGAAAAATCGACGTGACAATCTTCTTTTGTTATTTTCTTTGCGTAGGTTGAAATAGCATCGTCTTGCGGTACGCGCACAGCTTCTCCGTTTCGAAGCATAGGTATTATTTCGACAAGCATTTCTGCTCCGAGCATACCGAGCCCGTCGTGTATATTTTCAAAATTATCATTTTCTTTTATAGTAAGCTCTCTTGAAAGAAGCATATCACCTGTGTCAAGTCCTTCTGCCATATACATTATGGTTATGCCGGTTTTTTTCTTACCGTCAATTATTGCTCTTTGCATAGGAGCGGCACCACGGTATTTAGGAAGAAGTGAGCCGTGAACGTTTATACAGCCGTATTTCGGAAAATCAAGAACGTTTTTAGGAAGGATTTTTCCGTACGCCACTACTACGATAAGGTCGGGGGAGAGGGAATAAAGCAATTCCATAAAAGCCTCGTCCTTTAGGGTTTCGGGCTGATAAACGTCAAGACCCATTTCAAGCGCATATTGCTTTACAGGGGGAGGCATTAAAGCGTAGCCTCTGCCTTTTGGCTTGTCGGGTTGGGTTATAACACCGCAAATTTCTATATCGCTTTTTTTAGAATATTCAACTAATGATTTGAGTGAGAAAAGGGCAAAATCGGGAGTGCCCATAAAAAGAATTTTCATTATTATTCCTTACTCCTAATAAAATTATGCGTTTTCCATTTTGATAGCGCAATCTATATAAAGCTTGCCGTCAAGATGATCTATTTCGTGGCAAAATGCTTTGGCAAGAAGTCCTGAGCCGTTTACCTCAATAGTTTCGCCCTTGCGGTTTAAGGCTCTGACGGTTACGTGCATAGGACGAACCGTAATGCCAAATCTGTCGGGAACAGAAAGACATCCCTCGTGGGTGCGCTGCTCGCCTGCAAAAGCAATTATCTTGGGGTTGATAAGCTCAAAAAGTCCGTCGTCGGGAGTTTCCACAACAACTATTCTGCGCAAAACGCCAACCTGCGGAGCGGCAAGACCTGCACCGTCTGCGGCACGCATTGTTTCAACCATATCGTCGATAAGCTGTAGTGTTCTGGGGGTTATTTTTTCTACGGGGCGAGATACCGCGCGAAGCACGGGATCGCCTATTTTTACTATTTTTAATTTAGCCATAATTGTACTCCTATATTGATTAAGCTATTATATATATGTGTTAAAGGCTTGAAGGATTAAAGTCTATCGACATATTAACCACTCTGTTGTTAAGCTTTGCAAAATCCTTCATCAAGGTTGCAAAAAACTCACGTGAGCGCTTGTTAAGTCGACATTTAATAACCGTTCGTAATCTGTATTTGTTTTCAACCTTGTATACCGGCGCCTCAAACGGACCGAACACAACAAGCGGTATATCGCTAAAGCTTGCCTTGGAAAGCTCTGCAATCTGCTCGCTTAGGAGTGCGGATATTCTTTGAAGCTCCTTTTCAAGCGCAGATGAGAGCGATATTACCGCTATATCGCAAAATGGCGGAAAGCATAGCTCCTTGCGCAAAAGTATTTCTCGGTTGTAAAATTCCTCGTAATTTTGCTCACACGCAAGCTTGATGCATTCGTGAGTGGGATTTGAGGTTTGAATTATAGCCTCGCCCTCCTTATCGGAGCGTCCCGCTCTGCCTATTACCTGAGTAAGCATTGAAAACGTGCGCTCGGCGGCACGGTAATCGTCAAGATAAAGCGATGCGTCTGCCGATAGAACGCCAACTAAGGTTACCGCGGGAAAGTCGTGTCCCTTGGTTACCATTTGCGTGCCAAGCAAAACGTCAGCCTCTCTTGCCTTGAATTGTCCAAGCATTTTTTCATACGAACTTTTTGTGCTGGTAGTGTCGGCATCCATTCTTATTATTCGTGAGCGTGGAAGAAGTGAGGTAAGCTCCTCCTCAACACGTTGAGTTCCGTAGCCCATTTTTGTAAGATGCTCGCTTCCACATTCGGGGCAAACCATAGGCAGGTGCATACGCTTACCGCACCAATGGCATCTAAGCTCTCCCGTGTTGTAGGCTCTGCCGTAGGTGTGATAGGTCATTGATACGCTGCACGTAGGGCAGGAGATAGCGCTTCCGCAGCCTTGACAGCTTATAAAGTTATTATATCCGCGACGGTTGAGAAAGAGTATAGATTGATTTCCACTGTGAATGTTTTCCACAAGTCGCTCGCAAAGCATATTTCCAAGCGGAGAGTTCATTCCGCCTGCCTCGGCTTTACGCATATCAACGATAGATACCTTGGGTAGCCTTGCCTTGCCGTAGCGCTTGGTAAGCCTTATTAGAGCGTACTTGCCCTCCTTAGCCTTGTAAAAGCTTTCAAATGAGGGTGTTGCCGATGCAAGAAGCATAAGAGCCTTGCTATGGGCACATCTAAAGCGTGCAACGTCACGTGCGTGATATTTTGGGTTTTGATCGGATTTGTAGGTATGCTCCTGCTCCTCATCGATAACTATAAGTCCAAGACGTGAAAGGGGAGCAAATATTGCGGAGCGTGTTCCGATAACGATATCCGCGCCACCGCTTTTTATTCTGCGAAAGGTGTCAAGACGCTCGCCTGCCGAGAGTGCAGAATGTATTATAGCAACTCGCTCTCCGTACCGTGAGCAGAATATTCCAAGCGTTTGGGGCGTTAGCGATATTTCTGGCAGAAGCACTATTGCTTGCTTGCCCTTTTCGATAACGTGGTCAATCGCCTTAAGTATAACCGAGGTCTTTCCGCTTCCCGTTATGCCGTAAAGAAGCGCCGCCTTAGGCTCGCCGCTATCAGAAAGATTACGTAACGTATTAAATGCCTCGGTCTGCTCCTCGTTTAGCGTAATAGCAGAGGCGGAGCGCTCGTTTATTGCGGGAGCGATATGCAAAATTCCACGGTCAAGCTCACGCACCTCTCGCTCTAAAATGCCCTTATCCATAAGAGCCTTGAAGTGCGTATAGGTAGCGCAATATTTTTCGCTAAGCTCCTCTCGAGAGGCTTCGGCGCCGTCCTCTAATGCAAGAAAATGCTTGATAACGTTTATCTGCGCAATAGAACGTATGCGGAAAAGCTTATCACTACGATCAACTATTGATTCCGCATCCTCTCGGGATATCGAAAGGGAATAGTAGCTTTCGTATTTTATGTGAGGATCGTGTATTTCGTAATCCCTATAAATAATGCCTGTGTCAAAAAGCTCATTAAAAAGATGCTCGGCGGCTTTACTGTACTTCATTTCAAGCTCGTACATCGTTGTTTTGCCCTTTTTCTTTATTTTATCTGCAATAAAAAGAGCCGCCTCGCTTACGATACCCTTGGGTATTTTTTTAGACATATATTCGTCGGATACCTTGATTATCTCGTGAGGGTCTGTAAGCGCCGCAGAGGGCATAACCACCTTAACGGTGTCGCCGATAGAGCAGAGGGTTTGCTCCTTCATAAAAAGACAAAGCTTAAGAATCTCTGGGGAAAGGGACAGCCTTTTATCACATATTGATAATATAGGCTTGCAGGCAAGCGATGCGTTGTCGGGGCAATCTTTAAGGGAGATTACCAAAGCAATCTCCCTTTTATTAGCATTTCCAAAGGGAACGGCAACAAAATCTCCCTCGCAAAGCGATTCACGAAGGTCCGGCGGAACAAAATAGTCGTACGTGTTATCAATATGATAGGGGTTCTTTAAAATATGAAGCCCTGCATATTCTGACATATCGTTCGCCTCCGTTTCCTTTTTTCTTTAGTTTTTATTTTTGTGAGTTAATTATTCTGCGTCTGCCTCGGTGGAGTCAACGATCTCCTCTGCCTTAGGCTCCTCGGGGCTTGTGCGAACTATCTGGTATTCGCCGCTGTGAATACGGGTAATAGCGTTCTTAACCGCCTTTTCGTCACGGTATTCCTTGTTTATATTGTTAATGAGGGTGCGCTCGGTTTCCTTGTTACCGCCTGCAGCCTCCTCAGCCGCTGCCTTAAGAGCAACGTATTCGTCGGTTATAATGCGAGCGCACTTTGCGGTTGCAAGAGCAAGCTCGTAACGGTTGAATTCATCCTTGGTAAGTTCTGTAATTGTTGGGTAAAGCATAGATCTCTCCTTAAAAGTAATATTTATGTTATGTAATAATTAATTTTCAAAGTAGTTAAGCTCAACGTCGGGGTTTCGCTTGATAGAGGAAAGCTCGGCATCGATGATGTTAAGTATTTTTTGCGCCGCCTCGGCATCACGAAAATCGTGATTATAAACAACGTAGTCGTATGCGTTTGCAAGCTTAAGCTCCTCCTTGGTGCGTTCAAGCCTTGCGCAAATCTTTTCCTCGGTTTCGGTTCCTCTTTTTCTAAGCCTTTGCTCCTGAACGGCAAAGGATGGGGGGAGGAAGAGAATAAGTATAGCCTCGGGGTATTGAGCCTTTATGCTCATAGCGCCCTCAACCTCAAGCTCGAGAATAACGTTCTTTCCCGAGTCTATCATAGCCATGGTTTCCTTTTTGGGCGTTCCGTAGAAATTGCCGCAATACTCGGTATGCTCAATCATATCTCCAATTTCGATTCGGTTGATAAAGCTTTCACGCGATATAAAGTGATAGCTTTCGCCGTCAATCTCTCCGGGTCGTGGAGCACGTGTGGTTGCGGAAACCGAGTAAACTACGGTTCCGGTTTTTATAAGGCGCTTTGCAACGGTGCCTTTTCCGCTTCCTGCAGGTCCTGAAACAACAATAAGTAATCCTTTTTTCATAATCCGTTTTATGCCTCGTCCTCTTCTTCGGTATCGTTTTCGCTTTCAAGACGGTTAGCAACCGTTTCTGACTGTATAGCGCTAAATATAACGTGGCCGCTGTCGGTAATAATTACGGCTCTCGTTCTTCTTCCGCAGGAAACGTCGATAACGCGTCCCTCTGCCTTTGCATCCTGCATAAGTCTTTTAATAGGCGCAGATTCGGGGCTTACGATAGTAACTATTCGATCTGCGGCAACCATATTTCCAAATCCTATATTTATAAACTTCATATTTAGTATCTCCGGGGTAAAAGGGTCTTAACGGTGGTTTACTCGATGTTTTGAATTTGCTCTCGTACCTTTTCAAGCTCGCACTTTATCTCAACTACTATTCGAGCGATAGAGGCGTTTTGACATTTAGATCCGATGGTGTTCGTTTCACGGTTCATCTCCTGCATCAAAAAGTCAAGCTTTCTTCCCGCAGGCTCGTTTGATGAAATGATATCGTTAAACGTGATGAAGTGTGAGCGAAGTCGAACTATCTCCTCGTCAATAGCAATCTTATCGGCGAATATAGCACATTCAGTAAGAATACGGCTCTCGTCAAATACAAGCTTACTGTCGGAAAGCATTTCGCGAAGCCTTGCCTCAAGTCTTTGCTTGTATCCCTCGGTGTCGGATATAGAGAGTGCTTCGATTTGATTTAAAAGCTCTGAAATATTTTGTATCTTGCCCTTAATATCTGCTTCGATGTTTCGTCCCTCGTTTGTTCTGCCCTCGATAAATCTGTCTATGGCAACGTCAAGAACCATGCGGAGGTCTGCCCATTCCTTTTCGGTGTCCTCCTCGGACTTTCTTATAACGAAGATATCTCGGTTTTGTGCCACCTGCATAACGCTTACGTCATTTTTAAGCGAAAATTTTTGCGCAAGTGAATTAAGAGCTCTTATGTAAGCCTCGGCGTAGCCCTCGTCGACAGTGATGTCGGGAAGCTGAGAATTTATTACGTCGATTGTAATAAAAACGTCAACCTTTCCGCGGGATATCGACCTTGACTGAAGATAAGGCTTTATTTTCTCCTCAAGAAATGAGAAGGAGCGGGGAAGCTTTACCGAGCAGTCGAAATAGCGGTTGTTAACCGAGCGGATTTCAATGGAAATATCCTTTCCGTTAACCGTTGCTCTCGCTCTGCCGAAAGCGGTCATACTTTTTATCATAGCTTTTGCCTCATAGTGAAGTGTTTTTAAAAATATACAGATATATTATACCTCTTTTTAATAGTCTTGTCAACGAATTTTTGAATTTTGAGAAGATTTTTACAATAAAAATTATATATATACGCTTTTTTATGGGCAAAAAGACGATGATTTTTAAAAGTCTGTAGGCTATTTGAGAAAATTTTAAAAAACATTAAAAAAACACTTGAAATTTTGGCAAAAATGAGGTATAATGTTTTCATATGAAAAATAGACTTACTTTTTGGAGGTAAATAAAACTATGGTAGTAGCAGGCGATTTTAAGAACGGCATTACGTTCGATATGGACGGAGCAGTATTTCAGGTTGTTGAATTCCAGCACGTTAAGCCCGGTAAGGGAGCTGCGTTCGTTCGTACCAAAATCAAAAACGTTATCACTGGCGCTGTAATCGAGAGAACCTTCAGCCCCACTGATAAATTTGAGAACGCTTACATCGAGAGAAGAGAGATGCAGTATTCTTATAACGACGGTGATCTTTATTATTTTATGGATATGGAAACCTTCGATATGCTTCCTCTTAACAGCGATAAGCTTCCCGATAGCTTTAAGTTTGTAAAGGAAGAGATGATGTGCAAGATCATTTCCTACAAGGGCAACGTATTCGGCGTAGAGCCCCCCACATTCGTTGAGCTTGCAGTTACACAGACCGACCCCGGCTTTGCAGGTAACACCGCAACCAACACTCTTAAGCCCGCAACTCTTGAAACCGGTGCGGTTATCAAGGTTCCGCTCTTTATCAACGAGGGCGAAATCCTTAAGATCGATACCAGAACAGGCGAGTATCTTTCCAGAGCATAATTAAATTTGCATAATTTAAGAGCATAATTAAAGGAGGAAAATAATTATGACACTTAGTGAAAAGGCAGCTTACATTCAGGGTCTTGCAGACGGACTTGATCTTGACGAAACCACCAAGGAGGGCAAGCTTATTGCGGCTCTTATCGACCTTGTTGGTGAAATGACCGATGCCATCAACGACCTCGAGGATGACGTTGACACCCTTAATGATTACATTGAGGAGATTGACGAGGACCTTGGCGCTGTTGAGGAAATCGTTTACGAGGATTGCGATTGCGACTGTGATTGCGATTGTGATTGCGACGATTACGATTGGGACGAGGATGAATGTGATGGCGATTGCGACGATTGCGATTGTGATTGCGCTCTTGCAGACGAGGATTATTTTGAGGTAGAGTGCCCCTCTTGCGGAGAAACCATCTGCTTTGACGGTAGCATCGACCCCGAGGAGCTCGCTTGCCCCGCATGCGGCGAGAAGTTTGAGTGCTTGGTTTCCGAAGAGGATCTTGAGGCACTTGATGCAGAGTAATTTATAAATGTCTTTAGCGTGGCGATGCATCTGCTTCGTCACGCTAAATTCTTGTTATTTTCCGTAATCAATATTAAAAATAAAAAAGTATGGAAAAATGTCAAAAAAATTCAAAAAAGCTATTGACAGAAGCCTTCCAAAGTGGTATAATTGTTATACCTCTGCGGGTAGGCTTTTTTGTTGTGCAACAGAGAGCGCCATTGCCGAAAGGCACTGCTGCACGCCACTCGGTGAGGGAGGTACACGGACCGTTGCTTTAAACACGTTTTGATGCGTCGGATAAGTGTTCGGTCAAATATTTTCAAAATGGAGGTGCCGCAAAAGTGGCTAATGATGCGAGAGTTAAGATTACTTTGGTATGCACAGAGTGCAAGCAGAGAAATTACGACACAAAGAAGAACAAAAAGAACGATCCTGACAGATTAGAGCTTAACAAATATTGCAAGTTCTGCCGCAAGCACACTCTTCATAAAGAATCTAAGTAATTCGGGAGGGGTTAAGATGGCAGAAAAAGAAAAGAAATCCGCTGAAATCGAAACCAAAGAGGCAAAGCAAGCAAAGCCCGAAAAGCCTAAGAAGGAAAAGAAGGGTAAGGTAAAGGATTGGTGGAAGGGTTTCAAGAGTGACGTTAAGAAGATAGTTTGGCCTAGCTGGAAGCAGGTTCTTAAGGGAACCGGCGTAGTTTTGGTAATTGTTGCAGTATGCGCAATTGCTCTTGGTGGACTTGACTGGACTTTTAACAAGGCAATGGAAGCTCTTATCAATGGTGTTTCCAGTTGGCTCGGATAATTAAGAGGAAAAAACAATGAGTGACATCAATGAAATGAATGTCGGTGTGAGATGGTATGTGGCGCACACTTATTCCGGCTACGAAAACAAGGTAAAGGCAAGCCTTGAAAAGATTGTTGAAAACCGTGGACTCGGTCATCTTATTTTTGATATTAAGATACCCGTGGAAACCATCATCGAGAAAAACGGTGACGAGGTTAAGGAAAAGGAATCGAAGATTTTCCCTTGCTACGTTCTCGTTAAGATGATTATGACTGAGGAAAGCTGGCACGCAGTAAGAAATATTACCGGCGTTACAGGCTTCGTTGGTCCCGGATCACGTCCCACACCTCTTTCACAGGAGGAGGTTGACGCGCTTAATATCGAAACCAAGAGAGTAGAGCTTAAGTTCAAGGTCGGCGATAACGTAACGGTTATCAGCGGTCCCTTCGAAAGCTCCGAGGGTATCGTACAAGCGGTGTCCGATGATCTTAAAACAGTTACGGTTCTCGTTAACAGAGGACGTCGTAATATGCCTGTTGATTTTGATGCAAGCGAGATAAAGCTTGCGTAATTGTAATCTCTCTTGGAGGTTACAGTGGGAGGGAGAAAAATTTTTGAATTCTCCCGCAAATTTACCACATAGGAAGGATTTTTAATTATGGCAAAGAAAGTAATGGGCTACATTAAGTTGCAGTTGCCCGCCGGAAAAGCAACTCCTCAGCCCCCTGTAGGTCCGGCTCTTGGTCAGTACGGTGTAGCAATTCCCGTATTCACTAAGGAATTTAACGAAAGAACAAAGAATGATATCGGTCTTATCATTCCTGTAGTTATTACAGTATATGCTGACCGTTCATTCACATTCATAACCAAGACTCCCCCCGCTCCCGTTCTTATAAAGAAGGCAGCAGGAATTGAGTCGGGCTCTGCAAAGCCTAACAAGACTAAGGTTGCAAAGCTCACCAAGGAGCAGGTTCGCAAGATCGCAGAAACAAAGATGCCCGACCTTAACGCAGCAAGCATTGAAACCGCTATGAGCATGGTAGCAGGTACTGCACGCAGCATGGGCGTTGTTGTTGAAGACTAATAAAGGAGGGTAATTAAAATGGGTAAGAAGTATATTGATAGCGCAAAGCTTATAGATAAGTCTAAGTCCTATGATCCCTCTGAGGCATTGGATCTTGTATGCAAGACTTCTAAGGCAAAGTTTGATGAAACAATCGAAATCCACATTCGTCTTGGCGTTGACTCCCGTCACGCAGATCAGCAGGTAAGAGGAGCAGTTGTTCTTCCTAACGGAACAGGTAAGAGCGTAAAGGTTCTCGTATTTGCTAAGGGCGATAAGGTTCAGGCAGCTCTTGACGCAGGCGCAGAGTACGCAGGCGGCGCAGAGTACGCAGATAAGATCGTTCAGGAAAACTGGTTTGATTTCGACGTAGTTATCGCTAGCCCCGATATGATGGGTGTTATCGGTAAGCTCGGTAAGGTTCTCGGTCCTAAGGGACTTATGCCTTCTCCTAAGGCAGGAACCGTTACTCCCGACGTTGCAAAGGCTG
>JAZRAJ010000096.1:0-2636 GCA_045634485.1 Eubacteriales bacterium
AACGTCCAAAAGCTCACCCTTTTCAAACTTTGCTATGCGCTCGCAGATATTTAACGCGATTTCAATATGCTCATATCCCTCTTCCTTTTGCTTATTGCCAAAATAAGCCGCCGCTCGAATAAGCGTTCGCCAAGCATACACACCAAGCCAAGCAGGAGGTATTTCTCCGTCATCGCCAAGCAAACGCAAAAGCTCCATATTAAATCCGTTGTTCTCAATAGATCTTTCGGCGTTGTTTCGGTTATGCGCAGGGCGTGCAATAAGGTGAAGCATAATGTGAAAATTATTCACGCCGTTTTTCATCTGCGCGGCATCCCACTCTCCAGCTGTGCATAGCCTGCTCTCCTCAACCTCACCCTCGATTGCACCATATTGTGTAACAGGCGGAGGAAGCTCACGAACACCCGTTCGGTCTGCAAATATTACAATATCTCCCTCATCGTCGGCAACGTAAGTATATTCTACCGCACCGACAAATCCATCGGTAAAGCCTATGCCATCGTATCGGCGCACAAATCCGTCGCAAAGAGGCATAAAGCCTTCACCTACACCCTCGTAAGAGGTCAACTCATAAACCGCAGTTCTTGCGCCACCGCAATACTCGTTCTCAACGCGGACGATTCCTATTCCGTCGGCAAAATAATAGTTCTTCTTGCCCTCACGATAACTCAATCCACTCGACATACCACCAATATCAAGGCAAAGCTTAAAGCAATTCTCAAAAGTCCCCGCCTTTGTGGTAACCGTTCCGCCGTCCTCGCAGGTAATTTGCGTTTTTATATCGCTCGAATACTTTGAATGTTCGACGATTGGCGTTGCTCCAACATACCACTCGTCCGACCAAATACAATTCGTCGCATCCTGCAAAATACTCAAAACATCGTTAACAAGAATCGGGTATTCAGCAGCCTCCATATAACCCGTATTCTTCCATTCAAAATGCCAACGGTAATTATGATGTAAGTAAAGGCTATCCTTTTTCTTTTGAACTGCTCCTCTAAAAAAGAAATTCCAATGTCCCGTTGTCTTAGAATCGGGATTTAATGTTTGATCGGTAGAAATTATTCGTCTTGCCACAGATGCCAACGCCGTCGTATGGGCCTTTTCCATAGGAGTTACAGCAAGTCGCTCCGCACGTTCTATTGTGGGAGTAATATCACGGAGAAAATATGTACCTTTATTTTCCCCATAATATTCACACCTTATATTTTGAATTGCTTCAACCCAAGAATTTTCGTCATAATCGTTACGAATTGAATTTTCCCAAGAGGAAAAAATAACCTTGTCATCATTTGCAAAGGATACGGTAAACACAAGCTCGGATGCTACAAACTCAGGAGCATATTGAGAAGCGTATTCCCACGTATTGCCCTCATCAAGCGGTAATAAACCTTTTGCATTTTTAACGCGATAGCTCTTTAATGAATAGGTTTCGGTTATGTCCTCCTTTGTATGCTCGTGCCTTACAATTCCAACTCCGTCCTTATAATAGCTCTTGAATATTGACTTTCCGTCATCACTATCCCAAAGCTTAGTTATCCAAAGCTGACAATTTTCAAATTTACCGCAAGGTGTTTCTACTGTTTCGTTATCCGAGGCAAAGGTGAGCGTTGCTCCGTCGGTAGCCTCAAAGGTTTCGCCAAGAGAAATATCCGCAAAGAATTTTCCGTCACAGCATGAAGAATTGCGAATAATGCGCATTACGTCGGTATCTACTGAATCTATATAGCCATGTCCGTAACCATTACTGTCCCATAAACGAAATTCATTATCAATCAATCTGTATTCATAGGTTTGAGCGGCTATTCTATATCGTTCTTCGTTTTTATCCTTGTAATCGGTCGCAAGAACTTCTTCCATTTTTCTTGCATACGGCAAAAGAATACGGTAAGCATCTTCTTTTGAAAGTATTTTTTCAACCTTATCGTATGCAACTTTCGCTTCTTCTACTCGCTTTTCTCTAAACAAATAATATCCAAGCCAGAACCATTCACGTCCGAGAGCCTTAACAAATCCCGCTTTTTCAAGTCGAGGTATCTGCTTATCTCGAATAAACTCGATTCGCGCACTGTCATAGACCTTAGAATCCTCGCGGGATACGATAAAGGTCATGACCTCCTCGTTCTTGCCCTCCATAGCGGCGTCGGCAATACGTGCAAACAAGGCATCATTCTTTTTACCCGGTAGCCACCACCAGCCGCGCATCAATACATCCGCAAGGGCGTGTTGCTTCTCAATACATTCGGGAAGCTCCTCAACCTCTCGAAGCACCTGATCATATACCTTTTCAAAGCCGCTTTTATCGTTTTTGACTTGCCATAATTTAAGTTCTTCAACCTTTTTCATAACACGCTGTACAAGTGTATCACTATACTTTTCATTCATAGCGCAAAGTTCCTTTCTGATTAGTTTTCGTCCATCGTGAAGTTGCCTTTTGACAGTTCCTTCGGAAATACGCATACGATCTGCTATCTCCGCAATAGAAAGATCGTCAAAGTAGTGCAGCCTTATGATCTGACGTACTTTTTCCGGCAACACATCAATGCTTTTGTTTACTTCGTTTCGTTCCTCGGACAGTGCATAAAGCTCTGCGGGATTCTCGGCTCCGTCGTCGGTAATGTTCAGGTTATCCACCA
>JAZRAJ010000097.1:0-13844 GCA_045634485.1 Eubacteriales bacterium
GCGCAGTGTTCTTAAGGACACTGCGCAACGAAATAAATCCCTTTCGGGATTTGTGAAATACACTTCGTGCGTGAAATTTGCCTACGGCAAGTGAAATGCCTGCGGGCATGAGGGGATTTATTTCATTTCACATCGAGCAAATCGAGATATTTCACAATATGCGATAGCATATTATTTCACGTTTTGCGGTAGCAAAACATTTCACTATACGCATTTGTGGACACAAATGCAGTGTTTGTCAAGAAAAGAGGACGAAGAATTGTTAAAATTCTTCGTCCTCGTCCTGTCGGTAGGTAACGTATTCTATTAAATTATAAGTCTGTCCTTAAGGGTACGTCGCTTTTTGAGGTTGCCTTTTTTATTTGCAAAGCACCGATAATCTTTTAAGGAGATTACCGATTGTTTTATTGTTTACCATATTCAAATAGAGTCCTTCGTCGTAACTCAATACATTACGGCAAGATACATACCACAAAAGAGTAAAGGCTTCAAATGCAGTCAAAGCATCAAGTAAATTGCCGTTCACAATCTGTGTGATACCATCATACAGACTGCCATCAAGTCCGCACCTTTTCATAATCCCCTTCATTATTTCTGTTGGAGGTACTGTCATATCCATTTGCTCCGACACCGAAATCATATCATTTAGAAAATCTGTCATTGTGTCATCTTCAATGCTATGCTCACAGTCGGAGAGGAAATACTGCAAATATTTCTCTTGTGTTATCTTCTGAAAATCCATCGTATCACACCGCCTTTCTTCTCTTAAAGTATAGCATATTTTCTTCAAAAAGTAAAGGCAAAAATTATGTAAAAACGCTTGACTTTAGCCCACCTTAGCGTTATAATCATGGCACCAATAAACATCAAGAGTTTACCCCAATAAATAAGACGATAAATCGAGGTCGCTTGGAACAGAGGCGACATTGACACTCTCAATTCCTATTTCGGCTACACCATTCAGACCAATCGCGGAAAGCCGACAAATAGCGAATTTATCGCAATGATTGCCGATAATTTGAGATTGAAGTATAAGATTTATAAATAAGTCAAAAAAGCCTTGTGTTATAAGGGTTGGTAGCATTTAAAAAAATGTCAATGCCGATGGCTATGTATACAACACCAAAAGAGGATGTTTCAAATTTGCATTGAGACACCCTCTTTTTCAACAGTAGCTTTAATTACTATTTTAGAAGCACCGTATGAATGTTTAACTAAAACACTTTCACTCGTAAACATGCTCAAAAATCAAGAAAACAAAAATATTTTCACTCAATTTTCCTTCGGTAAACTCAAGCTTAACCAATCTTTCTCCATCTACATAAATAATACGTACTGCCAAGATTTTTAACATTATCCGCAGGATTGGAAAGATCAAACGCAGTTCCCTCGGTATCATGTATTCCTTGATAATATCTCCATCCGTCAGGATCATCAAAGCTTATAGCCGTAAGATTTCGGCATTGATGGAAAACATCACTTTCTATTGCGGTAACACTTTTGGGAATAGTTATACTTTCAAGAGCAGAACAACCTTGAAAAGCAAATTTTCCTATTTCCTTTACTGTCTCGGGAATTACAAAAGTCTTTAAGCTTGTGCAACGGGAAATCAATGACGAGCTGATTTTTTCAAGATCATCTGGCAAAACTATTTTTTCGAGCTTTCCGCAATTTGAAAAAGCAGCTCTTTCAATTTGAGTAACGCCCTTGGGAACAACGATTTCAGTCAAAGAAGAACAATAATAAAAAGCGCTTTCCCCAATAGTTTTAAGAGTGCTTGGGAGCTTTATCGACTTAAGAGCTGAACAGCCTTGGAAAGCTCCCAAATTAATAGAAGTTATTCCCTCAAACATCGTTACGCTTTCAAGCTTTGCGCAATTGCTAAAGGTAAGTCCTTCTATCGACTTAAGATTTTTAGACAAGGTAACGTGAGTCAGTGATTCGCAAAGCTGGAAACAATCACTTCCGATAGATATTACACTGTCCGGTACAGTTAGTTGAATAAGATTTCTACAATTATCAAATCCATGACTTGATATAAAACGAGTATTGGGGTTTATTTCATATTCGGTCTTACTTTTATCAAGAACCTCTTTAAGAATAAGATACGGATTATTTTTGCTGCCAAGATAGCCTATGCCTTTATACTCGTTAAATTCAAGACTTACGCAAGCCATAAAAGCTCCGTTTCCCAAAAAGCTTAAATTATCCGAGAAAACAATTTTTTTCAAATTAAGACAATCTGAAAAACCGCCCTCACCTACATAGGTTACCGTATTAGGCATCAAAACTCCGCCGATAAATGCGTTGTAAAACGCTCCTTCTCCTATTCCTACAACGGTGTCACCGTTAGGCGAGGTTTGAGGAATAACTATATAATAATCCTCGCAGCTTCCAAGTCCGCTTACATAACAAGTGCCGTTTCCGTTAGAGGTAAACTTTAATCCCTCACTTGGGTTATCACTAAATCCGTTAAGATTTGACGAATTACCCGAGCTCGACGAGGTATTCTTATCCAAACCGCAATACTCACAAACGTTATTTACGTATTTATGATTAAGCTTAGCGCTCTTTTTGTTTGAGCGCGATATCTCGGCTTTACATTCAGAGCAATATATAACACTTTGATAAGTACCCTTTTCAAAGCAAGTAGCGGGAACTACCTTTTCTTTAACCGACGGCGCGGGCGAATGCACGTGTTTTCCTTCAGTCTGCTCCTCGGTATCACTTACCAATTTATTATCGGTTTCATTATTGTTGTTTTCCTCACTGCAAGCAAACAGGCAAAGCAATAAGCTTAAAATACAAGCGATTATTAAAAGTCTTTTTGTTTTCATATTAAAGTTCTCCTCTAAACTATTCATCAAATCCAACTACAATTTTTATACGTTTTAAACCTCCCTCGTTAATATCCATACCACTTTACAAAAAACACCGCATTTATTAATAAAATTATAATTAATCAGCGAAATACATAGAATAAAAACCGAGATATTGTTTTCTAAATAATATTGTATGCAATTGTATACTTATGTAATTAAAGTATATCACATTTTCTACTTTTTTTCAATATTAATTTACAAAAAAGTTTCCCACTTCGAGAGTTTTAGAAATATCGTTAGCGTTTCGACTTTGGCAAACGCAAAAAGCAGAGGAACAAGCCCTCTGCTTTTTATTCATTATAAACATTAAACCTTGTAAAGCTTTTCAGCACGGTAGCCGTACTCATAATAATCGAGCGTAGCCGAGCCTATCTTATAGGGCTTACCCGCACGGTAGCCGTATTCATAGTAATCAACAGTTGCATCGCCTATCTTGTAAATCTTACCCGAGCGATAACCGTACTCATAGTAGTCTATCGTTGCGTAGCCAACCTTATAAAGCTTGCCCGTGCGGTAGCCGTACTCATAGTAATCCACCGTTGCCGAGCCTATTTTATAAAGCTTGCCTGCGCGATAGCCATACTCATAGTAATCAAGAGTATCCGAGCCTATCTTATAAAGCTTACCTGAGCGATAGCCATACTCGTAGTAATCAAGAGTATTTGCTCCAACCTTGTAAAGCTTACCCGCTCTATAGCCGTATTCGTAATAGTCCACCGTTACAGAGCCTACCTTATAAAGCTTGCCCGCGCGGTAGCCGTACTCGTAATAATCAACGGTATAATCGCCTATCTTGTAAATCATTCCCGAGCGATAACCGTACTCGTAGTAATCAAAGCTTATATTGCCTACGGTATAAACCTTTCCTGCGCGGTAGCCGTATTCATAATAGTCCACCGTGCCCTCGGCATTTATAAACAAATTGCCAAGCTCGTCCATTCCAACGACCTTACCGTAAACGTCTATCGGTATAACGATATCAAAAGAGCTGTCGTTACAGCCTATAAAAAGACCGCTCTCTATTCTTCCAACCGAAAGAATATTGCCTCGCAAATCTATTTTTAAAACCATAAAGCCTCCTTAAAGCTTAAATCAGCCTACGCACGTCGCTTTTTTAGCCTACGCACTACAAAATTTATACTTATTTTGTTATATTTTTTATAAAACCTTCTGCAAAAATTGCACGAGTCTTGGATGCTTAGGATTTTCGAAGAACTCTGCGGGAGGTGCCTCCTCGTCTATAACTCCGTCATTCATAAAGATAACTCTATCCGCAACCTCGCGAGCAAAGCCCATCTCGTGGGTAACGACAACCATAGTCATTCCCTCCTTTGCAAGGTCCTTCATAAGGTCAAGAACCTCGCCAACCATTTCGGGGTCGAGCGCCGAGGTAGGCTCGTCGAAAAGCATTACCTTAGGCTCCATAGCGAGCGCACGAATTATAGCAACTCTCTGCTTCTGTCCGCCCGAAAGCTTTGCGGGATATTCGTCCTTCTTTTCAAGGAGTCCGATTCTCTCCAGAAGCTCAAGCGCACGTGCCTCTGCCTCCGCCTTGGTTTTTACGCCAAGCATAACGGGTGCAAGTGTCATATTCTGCATAACGGTAAGATTATTGAAAAGATTGAAATGCTGGAAAACCATGCCCATCTGCTGACGTGCAAGATTTATATTTATCGACATTTCCTTTTCAAATTCCCTTTTAAGCTTTTTGCTAAGCTTACCGCCAACAAAAAACTCCTCGTGCAAGGCTTCATCCGAGGGAGTAATAAGCTTGCCGTCAAGCCAAACCTCGCCCTTATCGGGTGTTTCAAGCAAATTCATACAACGCAAAAGCGTTGACTTTCCGCTTCCCGAGGGACCGATTATTACAACCCTTTCTCCCTGCTCTACCGTGCAGGAGATGCCCTTTAAAATTTCCTTTTTGCCAAAGCTCTTATATACACTTTTAACGTCTATCACCTGCGCGCAGCCTCCTTTCGATAAGCTTTATAACGCCCGTAACCGCAAGGACGAGCACGAGATATATCAACGCAAGCACTATGTACGGAATGATGTACTCATACGTACTATTTGCTATGTTTTGGAACGACTTTGTAAGGTCGACAACAGTAATAAAGCTTACCACCGAGGTTTCCTTTAAAAGCGCAATAAACTCGTTTCCCAACGTGGGAACAACGTTCTTTATTGCCTGCGGAAGAACTATACGAATCATAGTTTGACCGTAATTAAGTCCTAAGGCACGTCCCGCCTCGGTTTGACCGATGTCAACCGAAAGAATACCTCCACGCATTATCTCGGAAACGTAAGCGCCCGAATTTAATCCAAACGCAAGCACCGCCTCCAAAATAGTGGGTATATGTATTCCCATGATCGGGAAAAGAACGAAATGTATCAAAAGAAGCTGAACGACCATAGGCGTTCCACGGAAGATCGCAACGTAAAAGTCGGATACTCCCGAAAGTATTTTTACTATAATTGAGCTTTTAGGCAATATTTTGCAGGTTGCCAAAAGACAACCGATGACCATACCGATAAGGAGTCCGAATATCGCAATAAGTGCGGTATTTCCAAGACCCTCGAGGACCTTTTTATAGCCCTCGAGCTCGATCATCTGTTTAACAAATACTTCCCAAGCTGCGCCCATAAATTAGTTATTGGTGCTTGCAGCAATCATCTTTGCGGGCTGCTTGTCAAGAATTACGGCGTCAACCTTGTTGTTAGCAAGGTCGAGAATTGCAAGCGCACCGGTGGTGTAGCCGTTGCAGGTAAGGTTCTTAAAGCCGTCGTAGCCAAAGCCCTCGTCACCTGCGGTATACATATAGCCTGTAGTACCGTTCTGTGTACCAACCTTAAATGCCTTGCCCTGAGCCTCAAGCTTTGCGATGATATCGTCTGCGCTCTTGCAATCTGCAAATACGGTATCGTTCTCACGAACTACGAGAACCTGTGCGGACTCATAGTACTCGGTTGTAAAGTCGATGGTCTTAAGTCTTTCCTCGTTAACGGTCATACCCGCCATACCGATATCAGCCTTACCCTGACTTACAGAAATGATAACCGAATCAAATTCCATATCGTAGATGTAAAGAGTCTTACCAAGCTTTTCAGCAAGGAGAGATGCAATCTTCATATCAACGCCGCTAAGCTTATCGCCCTCATAGTACTCAAAGGGCGGGAAGTATGCGTTGGTAGCAACTACGAGGTAGTTATCTCTCTCAGCACCGGTGGGAACGTCCTTAACGGGGTTAGCGTAAGCAAAGGTTGAGCTACCGTCGAAGAAGGAGTTGATTATCTTATCAAGCTCGCCGTTTGCCTTAAGCTCTGCAAGAAGCTCGTTAGCTGCGTCCTTAAGCGCGGTATTTTCCTTTGCAACTGCAAATGCGTACTTTTCTGCGGTAAGGTCGTATTCATCGAAAACCTTAACCTTGCTCTTGCTCTCTCCGCAGGATGCAAAAACACAAAGAGTTGTGAGAAGCATTACTGCAACGAGAGCCAAACTAATGATTTTTTTCATAGTTTTTCTCCTTTTGTTTTTTTATTTTTTTATTTTTAGGTAACTTATATTATACATTATTTTGAATAAAAAGTCAAGTATTTTTTAAAAATGGGGCTGTTATATATTCAAAAATGTGGTTGTCATATTTGGCAAGACCTTTCCTAAATCTGCCTAGCCCCTTCAATGAAGGACTGCATAAATATACAAAAGGAAGCCCCTTAAGCTTAGACTTAAAGCAGCTTCCTTTGTGATTTTATAGTATTTAATTTGCGTAATTATTGTATATGTACTTTACCTCTTCGGTTGACATAGGTGCGGTAAGTCCGCTTCCCTTAGGACGTCCAACGATAACCTGAATATATCGCTTATTATTGCCGTTACCCTCGGCATAGGATACAAGGCAAATTCCTGCCTCGTCAATGTATCCCGTTTTTCCACCCTTTACTGTAACCGTATCAAGCCTTGTCTGCTGCTCAAAGCGGTCCTTACCGTACCACGAGGGAGTCCAAAGCGTGTAATCGTCGCTATTGGTTTTAATTTTATACGCCTCGGTGGAGGTAAGCAGAGTGTTGCAAAGCGGATTATCAAGCGCATACGCCATTATTGCGGCAATCTCACGGCAGGTAGAATAATTGTTTTCATCGTGCAAGCCCGTGCTATTTGCAAAATTTGTATTCTCGAGTCCAAGCGCCTTCGCTTTTTTATTCATAAGCTTAACAAACGCCGCCTCGCTTCCCGCAATATGCTTTGCAAGCATAATAACGGCTATCGTATCCGAATAATACGAGGTAAGATAAAGCAAATCTCTTATCGTCAATTCATCGTTTAAATTATTTTTGCCCGACAAATATCCCGAGCCGTCCATGCGTGCGGCGTAATCTGCAATATCCTTAGTTACTTTAAGCTTGGTATTTAAATTCTTTGCTCTTTCGCAAACAATCAAAAGTGACATAACCTTTGTCATAGATGCGGGATAAATTATCTCATCGGCATCCTTTTCGGCAATAGATTGATTACTGCCAAGGTCAACGAGAATTACGTTGTTGGAGCGTATCTCGTCATCCACCATATGAACGTTAGCGGATTTCTTGCTTATGTAATTTGGAATAGAGTCCTCCGAAACGTGATCGCTTTGCTCGGGAACATCCACTACATCATCTATGCTATATTGCTGAGCAAACACCGCAAAAAAAGCAACCGTAAAGGACAAAAGCAATATTACTGTTACGGTTAAAATAACAAAGTACGCAGGACCGGGCATTATAACCTTATCCGACGCGGGTGGTCTTTGCGCAGTAGGCTTATTTATCTTTTCTTCCGAAATTTTTGTATTCATTCTCTCTTTTTTCCTCAATAATTATATACACAGTATATTTTATCACATCGCTCGTATTTTTTCAATAGCATAAGTAATAAAAATAAAGGATTGAGTAATTTTTTATATAAAAATTCTGTCGAGCAGAGTCGCTTAAAGAAATAAACGCACCTATTCCCTTAAAAAATAAGAGGCTACCCCGAATTTACATTTGAGATAGCCTATTTTGCATTAAAGCACGTCAATCATACCAAGTATTTCATCCTTGCCCTTTTGGTCAAGGAAGGTTGCCGCAACCGAGCAGGATAGAATTTTTTTAAGCTCTGCCTCGGTAAGCTCAAGAGCATCTGCAATTTTTTGATATTCATTTGCAAGCGACGTTGCCGAAACCGAGATATTATCGGTATTAATCGTTATCATAACCCCCGCATCCAAAAATCTGCGTATGGGATAATCCTTTAAGTCGTCAAGCACTCTCGTGTTAAGATTACTTGTGGGGCAAAGCTCCAGAGCAATCTTTTTTTCGCAAAGGAGCTTTAAAAGCTCGGGCTTTTCAATTGAGCGCACTCCGTGTCCTATTCTATCCGCTCCAAGCTCGATTGCCGAGGCAACGCTATCTGCGCCGAGAGCCTCGCCTGCGTGAAGTGTCATCGGAAGCGAAAGAGAGCGAGCATACTCTATAACGTCAACGAAATTCTCATTGGGGAATAACGCCTCTGCGCCCGCAAGGTCAACTGCGCAAACTCCCTTACCAAGATATTTTTCCACAAGGCGCACCGTTTCGATATTTGCCTCACGGTTATCCGTTCCTCTCATACAACAAAGTATAAGCGACGCAAAAAAGCTTGAACGGTTAAGCCCCTCAATAGCCGCCAATACGACCTCCTCCTGAGTAAGTCCCTTTTGAAGATGAAGCTGAGGCGCAAATCTTATCTCGGCATAAACCAAGCCTGCTTCCGAAAGCTCGTTGCAAAGTCGCTCAACCGACTCGCTTATAGCATCTGCGGTCTGCAAAAGAGAGAGCGGAAGGTCAAAGCGTTCAAGATATTCATTGAGGTCACGGCAATCGTCACTTACTCGAAGTCTGCTCAAAAGCTCCTCGTCATCGGGCAAGGCTATTCCCTGCTTTGTTGCCAACGAGCGCGCACATTCAAGCGACATAGAGCCGTCAAGATGCAAATGAAGGTCTATAAGTGCGTATTTTTTTGCGTTAATCATAAGCTAACTCCTTAAAATATCAAATTTATTTATGGTATTTCGTTCCACGTTGAATATTAAACGCACGGTATATTGCCTCAAGCAAAATAACTCTCATAAGCTGATGTGGAAAGGTTAATTTTGAAACCGAAAGTCGCATATCGGCTCTCTGCTTTACAGTATCTGAAAGTCCGTAAGAGCTACCTATAACTAAAGCTATCTCACTTTTATCCATTGAAATCGCCTCAATTCTTTCGGCAAGCTCCTCGGAGGAAAGCTGCTTTCCCTCAACGCAAAGCGCTATACAAAAGGCGGAGCTTGGAATTTGCTCGGTTATTTTTATAGCCTCGCGTTCAAGCGCCGTCCTTATTTCATTTTGACTTGGAGAATCCGACAAGCGCTCCTCCTTAAGCTGAACAAGCTCAAAGCGACAAAACGCTCCAAGACGCTTTTCATATTCTGCCGCCGCCAAGCGAAGATATTCCTCCTTAAGAGTTCCAACCGTTATAAGCTTTACTTTAAGCATCTCAGTCCTCCAAATTAGGTATCAAAAGCTCTGTGGGTGCAAAGGGGTCGGCAATAGCGAGATTTACGTTAAAGCCCGAAATTGCGTTGCTTACGGTATCAAAGGCAATCGTTGGCTCGTTGTTCTCTCGGCTTACGTGAGCCAAAAGTATTGCACGTGTTCCGTTTTGAACAAGGTCAAGCGAAAACTCCGCACATGCCTCGTTTGAAAGATGCCCTCTGCGTGAAGCGACCCTGCGCTTAAGGTCATACGGATACGGTCCGCGCATAAGCATATCAACGTCGTGATTACACTCCAGCACAACCGCCTCACAGCCAAGCAAGGCAGAGCGAATATCCTCCGAGATATATCCCGTGTCGGTGGCGTAGCCAATTGAGTGAATGCACTCGCCGTCGCTATATTCAATTTTGTAGCCGACACTCATAAGGCTATCGTGCGAGGTTTGGAACGAGCTTATATGCATCTCGCCAACGTCCTCGCAAAAGAGTATATCCCTCTCGCAAAGATGCGCACGCACCGAAGAATCGATTGGAAATTTTACCGCCGACTGTCGGGTTACGTATATTGGAATATCGTTTTTCTTTGCGATTACCTCAAGAGCCGATATATGGTCGGAATGCTCGTGAGTAATAAATATAGCGCTTATATTGCCTATATCCTCGCCAATTTCGGCAAGCGCTACACGAAGCGCCTTTGCGTTTCTGCCCGCATCAATAAGTATAGCGGTGTCACCAACACGTATAAAGGTCGAGTTTCCCGACGAGCCCGAATAAAGTGTGTAGATTTTTACGTTTTTCATAACTAAGACAAAAATCCCCTAAGCATAGGGATTACGAAGAGCGCAAACGCCTCCGCAAGAAAGGTAAAGGTTAACGAAATAATAAATATCAAAAGCCATTTGGATTTTTCAAGTCTAATCCTACCGCTTTCAACGAACTGAAGCTTTTTTTCCTCGCTCCACTCGCTTGGGAGCATATCAACGGTAATTCCCTTGCGAGAAAATCCACGGTTGTAAATTATATAGGCGAATACCAAAATAGCAAGCACCGCCATATAAACGAACATTATCGTTGGGAAGAAATAGTAAAGCTCTATATTTCTGCTCGATATTTCCATTGAGCAATAATAAAATGCGCAAAAGAAGGCAGAAAGTCCAACGGTGGAAAAAAGATGCACGAGTTGCTTTTTGTTAAGCTTCTTTTTTGAGTCACTTGCCTTACCGTCATCAACGGTATCAACCGACGTATCGTTTTTTCTCTCGTCGCTCATATCTGCCTCCCTCTAAAATTTAAATCTCAATTTATGCTTTGAATTTTTATGCTATTCTAACTGCGCCCTCGGGACGAATACGGAGAACTATGCACTTACCCTCGCCAAATACTCCGTCCATAAGCGCTCTAAAGCCGTCAACGTCCTCCATGGGAACGTATGCCTGAATAGTTCCCGCAAAGCCACCGCCGTGAACTCTGTACGCCGCCTTCTTGCCTGCAAGATATCCGTCTGCAAGGCAAAGAGCCAAGGAGAGTCCCTGCTCCTTAAGATTTTTAGTTGTATATACGTTCTGCAAATAGCAGAAGGATGACTTACCCGAGGCAAGAACCTCAACGAAGTATGCGTCAAGATCGCTTGCATTAAGTGCCTCTCTTTGAGCCGCAACTCTCTTGTTCTCGCCAAAGAAGTGAAGCGCACGAAGCACCGCTCTGTCGCCTACGCTCTCACGAAGTGCGGCAATGCTTGCAAAGAACTCATCCTCGTCAACCTCACGAAGCACCGACTTGCCAAAGAATGCGGCAACCGACTTCATCTCTGCGGGAACAGATGCGTAATCGTCGGTAAGGTCTGCGTGGTTTCCGCCTGTGTTTACAATGCAAAGATTGTATCCTGCCGCGGAAATATCAAAGTCAACCTTGTTTATAATAGGAGCCTTGGGGTCCTTAAAGTCGATAGCGACTATACCGCCAACCGCACACGCAACCTGGTCCATAAGACCGCAGGGCTTACCGAAAAATACGTTTTCGGAATACTGTGCAAGCTTTGCTATCTCAACGTTGTCAACCTTGCCATTGTTATACATATGGCTAAGAATATTACCAACCATATCCTCAAAAGCCGCAGAGGAGGAAAGTCCCGAGCCCTTAAGAACGTTAGAGGTGGTGTATGCATCAAAGCCGCCAACCGCATAGCCGTCCTTGATAAAGCCTTGAACCATACCTGCAATTATAGATTCAGATGAGCCAAACTTGCTCTCAACGGGAGCGTCATATTTAGAAAAATCAACTACGTCCTCGGGGAAGCCCTCGCTCTTAATTGCGATAACACTATCCTCACGCTTAGATGCAACCGCAATTATATCAAGGTCGATAGAAGCGGCAACAACGCATCCGCAGTTGTGGTCGGTGTGGTTACCCGAAAGCTCGCTTCTGCCCGCAACAGAGTAAAGTGAAATCTCTCTGTCTGCGCCGTAGATAGCGGCAAACTCGTCGATAGCCGCAGAGTAGCGTGCCTTCTGTACGCCAACCGCCGCCTCGCCGTAAATGTGTGTAAGAGTTGCGTCAATGCCTCCGTCGGCAATATATTGCTTCATTTGTAAAGTATTCATAGCATTTCTCCTATAAAATAAAATATAAAATAATATCAGTTTATTATAACATTTAAACTAAGATTTTGCAATCTTTTTTTAATTATTTTTAAATTTGTTTACACTTTTGGCTACAGTTTTGGCTATATTTATTTATACTTGTAAAAAAACTATTGAAAAAATCCTCTCATTGTTGTATAATACAAGTAACACCAAATAACGGAGAATTAATTTTTAAATGAGTCTTTTTAAAAAATTAACCGATTTTTGCGCAGGAATAGCCGCATTCGTAGGCAGTCTGTTCCTTTTGCAAAAATATATGCTTTTTAAGCCACTCGAAACAAAGGAATACATCGAATGGCTCTCCTATGAAATTAAATATTCCGAGGGAAGGCTCCCCCATTCCTTGCTCGAAGATATAACCGAGGCTCCAAGCAAGCTAAGTCAGTTTTTCACGCCTAAGATTGCAAACGAGTACGATTACCGTCTGCTTGCGATATTAATTATAACGCTCGCAATATCCATAGTGCTGGGATTAATATTTAAAAGACTTCCCTACGTTTGCTTTTTCTTCTCGCTCATTCCCGCATTGGAGGTAACCTACCTCTTTACGCACGAGCGACTCTACACGCAGGTCGGACTTTTTCTTATAGCGGCTGCGCTACACGTTGCGGGAAATGTATTTGAATGTATAGTGCGAGATAAGGAGGACGGACGGCATAGGCTTTGGATTACAGCTAAGATATCTCTGCTATTCCCCGCCGCATTCTGCTTGCTCTGCACCAAGATTGCCGACAGGATACCCATTGACGGCATAGAGGATAGACTTCCTATATTTAAGGAGCTTGCGTTTAAAATGACCACGCCCGAAAATATGGAAATCGTTACGAAAATCGGTTGGATTTACGTTATAATTTTCGCCGTGGCAACGGTGTTCTACAACGTTTATTTTATCGATGCAATATTATCCACCGTTCCGCTTGTTTACACAATTCATATGCTCTACTCGGGGAATCTCTCGTTTAACCCTGCGCTATTTGCAATGCTCGCCGCCGTATGCTTTATGACGCATATTGCGCTTTGCACCTGCGAAAGCAACCTCTCCCGTAAGGAGCAAATGAAGCTTAGAGAAGAAAGCGAGAAGAAGAACGAGATCGCTACGCCTTGCGAGGCAAGCGAAAAATAAATACGTTAATTTTTATAGCAAAACGCTCGATTGAGTAAAGCCTCAACCGAGCGTTTTTTGTTGTATTTGGGATGAGCAAGCCTCCATAGATGGGAACTTAAGGATTAAATCTTTTTTAAGCTATTGTTGGAAGTATCGCATATACGAGCCTTCTCCAGCGGGAGAAGGTGCCGAGCCTGCGAGGCGGATGAGGCGTCCGATATGAAGCGAGTTAGTACCAAATTACGATAAAACCGTTTTCATAATCTACTCATCCACCACTATCGCACGAACCCCCAAAGCTCGCAAGCTCACTTCGGGGAACCCCGCGGTGGTCCCCCTTCTCTCACAAGAGAAGGCTATGTGCGAACATCGTGCGTTTAAGTGTTGCATTGATTAACCTCGATGTATGCGAACACACAGTTCGCCCGCCTAAAGCCATATAATCCATAATACCGCTTTTTCTTTGTCACGAGAGGCGCAAAGAAAAAGCTTGGCAAAAAGAAAGCGCCGTTTTATGGGGCTACTCGCCCCAAACCCTCGCAAGTTTTTTTTAAAAAAACTTGACCAAAAACTTTCCGCTTGGGTGCGGTGCAAACATTTGCTGTTCAACCGTCGAGCGCACTAATTATGATAAAAAAATAAACCCCAGTTTCAAAGTTCTTGAAGGTTGGGGGTTCGGGGG
>JAZRAJ010000098.1:0-6771 GCA_045634485.1 Eubacteriales bacterium
GTTCGCACTGCACCAATACGGGAAAGTTTTGGTCAAGCTTTTTCAAAAGCTTGCGAGGGTTTGGGGCGAGTAGCCCCATAATACGGCGTTTTCTTTTTGCCAAGCTTTTTCTTTGCGCCTCTCGTGCCAAAGAAAAAGCGGGATTGTGAGGTTTTATGTTTTTTATGCAGGGAAGAAAACTTTTTTTAAAAAAAAACTTTTCTTCCCCGAAACCCCATCTTTCAAAAACTTTGAAAAAGGGGATTGGGAATTGTTTTTTGTTTTGTGCGCTCGACGGTTGATTGTGGTGTGTTCGCACGCACCTTGCTTGTAGGGACGCCGGTCCCTACATTTTATGTGGTCGAGCCATTTATGTTAACCAAAAACCTTCCCTTTAGGAAATTTTTTGGTGTTACCTTTTTTTCAAAAAAGGTAACGAAAATATTCGGTAATAAACTAACTACACCAATATAGAATAGAAAAAGCTAATTACAATGTAGCCGATAGCGGCGGCAACTCCACCGGTAAGGAAGAAGTTTGCAATACGGTTTTCCTTGGGAGTTTGAAGAATACCCTGCTCAAGGGTAATTTTTTTTCTTAACAGAGTAATAAGGAAAACGATAAATCCTGCGGTTGCAAGCCCCATCAAAGCGTAGGAATAAATCATATAGAGGGTAAGACCCAAGGCGTAGGGCGAGAGCATAGCCCAAAGAGCGTCCATATCGCTAAAGATATCGGGGTTTGTGAGAAGCTCGTTAAGAATTTCCTCAAGCTTTTCAAGCGGAATCTTAGAAAGCACGAATTGAGCAAAAACACCGCCGTAGAGATTTATTATACAGTGGAAGATTATAGTGTAGATAAGCTTACCTGTTTTAACGTAGATATAGCCGAATACGAGTCCGAGAAGGAATGCGTAGGCAAACTGATAGAGGTTTCCGTGGATAAGTCCAAAGATAGCCGCCGAAATAATTATCGCTTGCTTTTCGCCGAGAGGGAGTAATCTGCTGCAAAGCAGACGTCTAAAGAGAAGCTCCTCGAGAATTGGGAAGAATATTCCAACGAAAAGAGCGTTGAGCAAAAGGCTACCTGTTGAAAGGCTTTCCGCTACGGGATTAACTAATGTCTTTCCTGTTAGCGCTTCAAATACGGTTATTATTATATTACTAAAATACGAGCCTATCTGCATACACGAAAAGCATACGCAAAGTGCGCCGAGCAGATGCGTAAGCTTCATTTTTTCCTTTATCGGTCGAACCTTAGGCAAGGGCTTGATTGCAAGAAATGCAAGGGGCGTTGCTATGCAGTATATCGCTATAAAGGATAATGCGTAGTCGAATATCGAAAGCATTAGCTCGTTTTCAATTATCCACGGGAAAAACAGCTTTACTATAACGCTTGCTACGATTGATATTGCAAACGATATCGCTCCTAACAAAAAGCAGAACATTCCAATTCTTGAATAATAGCTTTTCGTATCATCTTGACTTAAATAACCCGACTCGTCGGGCTTGTATTTTACTGCTTCGTTCATGATTTCTCCTTTTTGGGTGATTTTGCTTGTATGCGGGGAAAACAATCTTTACAAGAAAGCTTTTCCCCGTACCCCTTTCAAAGAATTTTAAAAAAGGGGAATGAGGTGTTTTTTGTTTTGCGCGCTCCCCCTCGTAGATCCTGTGCTACGCACACCCCTGCGGGGTTCGACTCCGGGCTTCGCCCTCCGCTCAGGATGACACGAGGGGAAGGTCGAGCCTGTGATGTTAACTAAAGCTTTACCTTTAGTAAGGTTTTTGGTGCTACCTTTTTTCAAAAAGGTAGCAAAAAAATTGTCTATAAACTAACTCCTCAAAACTTAAACTTAGTATGAGAAGAAAGAGGCTTGGTAGCGAGAGCCATAAGGGGATAGATAGGGAGGCAGAGGATAAGAGTGCAAAGAGCTTCAAGAAGAAGGGTAGACACGATACCGCCGCCGAGGGCTCCGCTATAGAGAAGAGTGAGAATAATAGTTGACGCCGCGCGGAAGGCAAGAGAGGGGAGCAAAAGGAGAACGAAGGCAGGGAAGCCGTTTAACACCTTTTGCGAAGCCGCGCCGATGATTAGAGCGTAGATAAAATAGAGCAAGGGCGAGAGGGCAAACGCACCGCCTCCGATAGCGTCTATAAAAAATCCTGCGCCAACCGATAGAGCCATAGCGGTTTTTGAATTATCGCAAAGAGCCGTGGCAAGAATCAGACCCATTATAAGGTCGGGAGTTCTTGGGCAGATGTTGAGTATGGGAAAGAAGGAGCATTGCGCCGTTCCCAATATGAGAGTGGCAAACGAAAAAATTACTATTCGCTTTGCCGTTTCGATTTTTAAATTAACCTTGGGCGCTTGAAATTGACGGTTTCTTTGAGAGCGATTTTTTATCATATCATTTCGCCCCCGAGTAGCCGCAAATTATCATAACGTCGGAGATGTCGGAAAGCTTGGTAAAGTCGATTTTGGGAGCAACGGTTGCAACCGCCTCTCCGGTTATCTCGTCTATTCGCACCTCACTGATAGAGCCGATATAAAGGTCGGCAGGGTAGATGCTTTTTGCACCGCCCGACGTAAATATCTTGTCGCCGATTTGTACGCCGTCTGCGCCGTCAATAAAGGTCATTTGGCAAAGACCTTCCTCGCGAAGCTCAATGCTTCCGCTCAAAATTCCTTGCGTGCCTTGACGCTCGGAGTAAACGCCGATTGAGTTTTTCGCCTCGATAACGGTTGTTACCTTGCACCAGTCAAGCGCAACCTCGCTAACGTAGCCAAGCAAGCCGTCTGCCGTTATAACGGGCATATTTCGCTTAATTGAATGAGCCGTACCCTTATTTAGAGTTATAACCGTGCCGTAGTTTCCCGCCTCGCGTGAAACTATTTTTGCATCGGTAATTTTAAACTGTGGGTTGGACGTGTGAAAATTTATATAATCCTTGAGCCAATCGTTCTGCTCACGCAGGAGCTGCTCGTCGTATTCCTTTTTTTGGTAGGCTTCAAGCTCCTCACGCAGACTTTCGTTTTCGTCCTTTAGTCGGTCGTAGTCGGCAAAAACGTCTACGAAGCCGTTGAACGCCTCGGCAACTGTTGAGCCGATAAAGGTAAAGGGCTTTGCAAGCGTGCCCGCAAAGGAGCGGAGAAGGTCGGTTCCTCCAAACGCCGCAAGCATCGTCGGAATGAGCGTTAAAACGATTGCGCACACAAGGCATATGATAAACGCTTTGGATTTAAAAAGCTTCATCGCGTATTATTTACCTCTGTGAATGTTTTTAATTGTTCTTTGATTTTTTTAACTTATTGTCTGTTTTAGTTTCTTTGGCTTTTTTAGCTTTTTTCTCTTTCTTAGGCTTTTCGAGTCTTGGAATGGGAGATTCGAAGTGAAGCGTAACGTTTTCAAGAGGAGCAAGGCTTGAAATCTCCTGCCACTCTGCCTCGGTTCCCTCGTAATATACGTCGGTAAGGGCGGGGAGGCTTGCAAATGCACTCTTGCCGATTTTCAAAATCGTTTTGGGAAGATGTATTTCACGAATACTCTTTGAGCTTTCGTGCGTGAATGCTTTTGCGCCTATCTCGGTTACCGTTAGCATAATCACTTGGTCGGGGATATACACTACCTCACGGTCCTTGCCGTAAAGTGCGGTAACCGTCATTCCTCCGTGATAGGATTTATACGCTATTCCAAGCTTTGAATATAGCAAATTTATTACTATTGCAAGGTATGTAACTATTGCGAATACCATTATCAAAAGTCCGAACGATGCGCGAAAATGCACTGCGCTTATTATTGCCGCAAGCGCTATTATTGACGACACCGCAAGCGCTATCTTGTATCCCTTTTTTACCGTCTTAAGCGATGATAAAAATTTTTGCTCTTCGGTCTGCTCGCTCTCGAGAGCCTTGCTTGCCTTCTTTTCGCTCTTCTTCATCTTCTTCGTCCTTTCTTTTTGGATTTTTTATTGTTTTGGGTTTTAGGCGGGGAAGAAAACTTTTTGAAAAAAGGTCGGCAGTGCCGACAGCCAATGTCGCCCCTTGTCACATAAAAATTTAAACTTACGCACCCGATTTCATTATTGAGTCGAGTGTGTTTCTTCTACCCCATCTGTTAAAAACTTTGAAACTGGGGTTTTATTTTTTTGCCGTAATTTCTGCGCTCGACGGTTGAACGCACAATGTTCGCACTGCACCAAAGTGTGAAAGTTTTTAGTCAAGTTTTTTTCAAAAAACTTGCGAGGGTTTGGGTCGAGTAGCCCCATAATTACGGCGTTTTCTTTTTGCCAAGCTTTTTCTTTGCGCCTCTTGTGCCAAAGAAAAAGCGGTATTGTGGATTGTATGTTTTTCACAATCCCTCCGTCTTGCATCCGCAAGCCACCTCCCTTTACACAAGGGAGGCTATTTATTAACCTTTTTCCAAACAATGTTTGTTTTTATAACGGCTTATACTCGCCCCTCGTAGATCCTGTGCTACGCACACCCCTGCGGGGTTCGACTCCAGGTTTCGCCCTCCGCTCAGGACGACACGAGGGGACGGTCGAGCGCACAATGTTTGCACATATAGCCTTCTCTTGTGAGAGAAGGGGGACCACCGCGGGGTTCCCCGAAGTGAGCTTGCGAGCTTTGGGGGTTCGTGCGATAGTGGTGGATGAGTAGATTATGAAAACAGTTTTAGTGTAATTTTGTACTAACTCGCTTTATATCGGACACCTCATCCGTCACTCCTTAGTCGTGACACCTGTCTCGCTGCGGCTCGGTCACGCTACGGCTCTTACAGTCCACTGGACTGTAATTCACTACCGTAGCGTCGCTTCGCTACCCGCTGGAGAAGGCTCGCATAGATAATTCTTCCAACAATAGCTTGAAGCAACGTACTATGTAATCCAAAAACTTTCCTTATAGAAAGTTTTTTGGTGTTACCTTTTTTTCAAAAAAGGTAACGAAAAATATTCCTGTTTATAAACTAACTCCTACCAACTCCTACCTACCACGGAATTGAAGGAGATTGCCAAGCCTGCCCTCGCTTTCGATAACGCGGAAGATGCCGAGGCAAACGCTGTCAAGAGGACGGGGAGCAATTCTAACCTTTAATCCGGTGCGCTCGGTAATAAGACGGTCGATGCCGGGAAGGAGAGCGCCGCCACCGGTAAGAATAATGCCGTGGTCGTAGATATCGGAGGAAAGCTCGGGAGGAGTTTGCTCCAGAGTTTTCTTTATAGTGTTTATTATTTGATCGAGATTAGGAGTTATAGCCTCACGTATCTCGGAGGAGTAAATCTTCATTTTAGTGCCAAGACCGTTTTCAAGACTATGCCCCGAAACCTCAGCCTCGCCCTTGTCGCAGGAGGGATGAGCCGAGCCGATATTGATTTTAAGCTCCTCGGCTTGCGATTCGCCAATTCGAATTCCACGTCTGCGACAGAGGTAGGAAACAATCGACTCGTCAAATTCGCTACCCGCAACACGAGTCGAGCTTGAGGTAACTATTCCGCCAAGGCTTATAACGGCAACCTCGGTGGTTCCTCCGCCAATGTCGACTATCATACTGCCTCGTGCGTTGTTAACTCTAACGCCTATACCGATTGCCGCCGCAAGAGGCTCCTCGATAAGAGCAACCGAGCGTGCGCCTGCCTCAAATACGGCATCCTCAACCGCTCGCTTTTCAAGCTCGGTTACGTTGTAGGGAATACATACTATAACCGATGGACGTGAGAAGAAGGATATTGCGTCTATATATTCAAAGAATGCCCTTATTAGCTTTGAGGTAATGTCGGGATGCGATATTACTCCATCGTGGAGAGGCTTGATAACCTCTATTCCCGCAGGGGCTTTTCCAAGCATGCTACGTGCTTTTTTGTCTACTGCGACTATTTCTCTGTCTGCCTTGCTTATCGCTACTACCGTTGGCGTGTGCAGAACTATGCCCTTGTTCTTTACGCATACGACCGTGTTCGCCGTGCCTAAGTCTATTCCTACTGTCTTTGTCATAGCATGCTCCTTTCTTTGAGATTTTAATGAATAATGAATAATGAATAATGAAGAATGAATAATTGAGGTCGATTTTTGATAAATCAAAAATCTTCATTAATTTTTAACGGTTTTCAAATATTGATTTCCTTTCCCGTAGCCATGAAAAAGAGCTTCGAGAGGGCATTTGTGGGAAGTCCGACAACGTTAAAATAGCAGCCGTCGATTTTAGATATGTGCTTTGAGAAAATGCCTTGAATACCGTAGGCGCCAGCCTTGTCAAAGGGGTCACGAGTGTCGATATAGGCGTTGATTTGCGCGTCGGTGAGAGGGTCGACAAAGACCTTAGTTGTAACGAAGGAGGTGTGGGGAACACCGCGCGAGATAACGCAAATACCCGTAGTAACCGAGTGAGCCTTGCCCGATAGCTTTTTAAGCATACGCATAGCGTCGGCACGGTCGGTGGGCTTACCCATAATTTCGCCGTCGCAAAATACCACGGTGTCGGCGGAGATTATCGGAAGCGATGCGTCACTTGAGGACTCGGAGATAAGCTTATCGTAAACAGCTTGACCTTTTTTTAGAGCAAGTGATTCTGCGAGTCGCTCGGGGTCGCTTTCGTTGCTTGATTCGTCAACGTCGGCGGTTATAATTTTTATCTCTGCGCCGAGGTCGGAGAGTATCTCACGTCGACGGGGAGAGCCTGATGCCAAAATTATCATAGAGGGTTAATTTTCCTTGCGCTTTATAATAAATTTTATATAGAATTTTACCGTTTTTTCTTAATAAATTTAACCGTAAGCCTCAAAAAGGCATAGT
>JAZRAJ010000099.1:0-8677 GCA_045634485.1 Eubacteriales bacterium
TTCAACCGTACCTTCTCCGAGCTGTTTGGCGGCGGAGCGGCAGAGATATCGCTTACCGACCCCGACAACGTGCTTGAAAGCGGAATAGAGATAAAGGCGGCACCTCCCGGAAAGATAATCAAGAACATGGTTCAGCTTTCGGGTGGAGAGCAGGCGTGTATTGCAATAGCGCTCTTCTTTGCAATCCTTCAGGTAAACCCCACGCCGTTCTGTATTCTTGACGAGATAGAGGCGGCGCTCGACGAGGTAAACGTTGTTCGCCTTGCCGAGTATATAAAGAGATATTCGGGCGGTACGCAGTTCGTTATGATAACTCACCGCCGAGGCACGATGGAGGCGGCTAACCGTCTTTACGGCGTAACGATGCCCGAGCGAGGCATTTCAAAGGTGCTTGAGCTCGATGTAAATGAAATTTCCAAGAAAAAAGGAGAAGACTGGGATGGGATTTTTGGACAAGCTTAAAAGCGGTCTTGCAAAAACAAAAAACGCAATATTCGGACAGATAGATAACGTGCTTAAGGCATTCGTTAAGGTTGACGAGGAGCTTCTTGAGGAGCTTGAGGAGCTGCTTATTATGTCCGACGTCGGCGTAAACGCTACCGAGGAGATTATTGAGCGTCTCCGTGAGCAGATAAAGGACGGACGCTTAAAGGAAAAGGAGCAGGTTACAGATGCTCTTAAGGAAATTCTTACCGATATGATAGGAGAGGGCGGAGATCTTAATCTTTCCACCACTCCCGCAATTATACTCGTTATCGGCGTTAACGGTGCGGGTAAGACGACGTCTATCGGTAAAATTTCAAACAGACTTATTAAGCGTGGCAAAAAAGTTGTTGTTGCGGCGGCAGATACCTTCCGTGCGGCGGCAATCGATCAGCTTAGCGTTTGGTGCGAGCGCTCGGGCGCAGATATAGTAAAGCAGAACGAGGGCAGTGACCCTGCGGCGGTTGTTTATGATGCTATACAGTATGCAAAAAAGCGCAAGGCAGACGTTCTTATCATCGACACCGCAGGCAGACTTCATAACAAGACTAATCTTATGAACGAGCTTGCAAAGATAAATCGAGTTATCGAAAAGGAATGTCCCGATGCGGCAAGAGAAAACCTTTTGGTGCTTGATGCTACCACAGGTCAAAACGCAATTTTGCAGGCAAAGGAATTTAGAACTGCGGCAAGCATTACGGGACTTGTGCTTAATAAGCTTGACGGAACCGCAAAGGGCGGTATCGTTATTTCGATTAAGAACGAGCTTGGTATTCCCGTTAAGTTTATCGGCGTTGGCGAAAAGATAGACGATATGCAGGAGTTTAATGCCGACGAGTTCGTTGAGGCACTCTTTGGTTAATAGATTATGAAGGTGGTTTTAGCGTCAAGAAACGCACACAAAATTAAAGAGCTTCAAAGCATTTTGAAGCAATACATAGAGGATATCGAGATACTTTCGCTTGATGACGTTGGAATTTTTGAGGATATCGTTGAGGATGGCGAAACCTATCTTGAAAACGCAATGATAAAGGCAAGAGTAGCCGCAAGGTCGGGATATATCGGCATGGGCGATGACACCGGACTTTCGGTTAGAGCCTTAGGCGGCGCTCCGGGTATATACTCGGCAAGATATTCGGGTGGAGATTACGCCGCAAATAATGCGCTTCTCCTTAAAAATCTTGATGGCGTTAGCGATAGATTTGCAGAGTTCGTATGCACTATTGCTTGCGTATTCCCCGACGGTAGAGAGCCGATATGCGTTGAGGGCAGAACCCAAGGCGTTATCTTGGAGTCGGAAAGAGGAGAGGGTGGCTTTGGCTATGATCCGCTTTTCTACTACGAGCCCTTTGGCAAAACCTATGCAGAGCTTACGTATGAGGAAAAGAATTCTATTTCTCATAGATTTAAGGCGATAGAGAAGCTTGCAGAGGAATTTAAGAAAATAGAATTATAATTTTGTTTTTAAATTTATTCTCTGACCGTTTTTTAAATTTTAGAGTTAGAGCTAATTAAAAGCCTCCCTTGTGTAAAGGGAGGTGGCACGCCTTGTGCGTGACGGAGGGATTGTATGGTATCATTTTGAGGTAAAGCCAATCCCTCACCCGACTTCGTCGGGAGCTCCCTTGTGTAAAGGGAGCCTTTGGAATGTGCGGATTTTTTTGTATTAATTGTTATAAGAAAATTGCATTTATAATGTTAATAATAGAAATGAAAGAGGAATAAATATGCTTACATCAAAGCAAAGAGCATATCTTCGCTCTCTTGCAGTAAACGAGAGCGCAATTATGCAGATAGGTAAGGGCGGAATTAGTGAGAATCTTCAAAAAACTATTTCCGATGCTCTTGAGGCTCGCGAGCTTATTAAGCTTTCGGTGCTTGAAAACTGTGAATACACGCCTAAGGAGTGCGCAAACGAGCTTGCAAATGCGGTTGGCGCAGACGTTGTTGGCGTTATCGGTAGAAAGATGATACTTTACCGTGAGTCAAAGGAACACAAAAAAATAGAATTAAAATAATTTACTAAAATCGACAAAGGAGGGCACAATAATGAACGAAGAAGCAGAGCTTCGAGTTGGAATATTCGGCGGAACGTTTTCGCCTATCCATAACGGTCATATTGCCTCGGCAAAGGCGTTTATGGAGCAGATGAAGCTTGATTATCTTTACGTGATTCCCACGTGCTTGCCTCCTCATAAGCAAATAGACGCCTCGGACGATCCAATGCACCGTATGCGTATGTGTGAGCTTGCTTTCCGTGGCGTTGACGGCGTTATAGTTTCCGATATAGAAATAATGCGAGGCGGAAAAAGCTACACCTACGATACCTTGGTTGAGCTTTCTCGCCCTAATACCCGATTGTTTTTTATGTGCGGAACCGATATGGTGCTAACCTTTGATAAATGGTATAGGGCAGAGGATAATTTTAAGCTTTGCTATCCCGTGTACGTTCGCCGTGAGAACGACCCGATAATGACTCAACGTATAGTTGCAAAGATAACAGAGTATTATGAAAAATACGGAGTTATGTTTAGAAAAATAATAACCGAGCCTATCGACATTTCGTCAACTATGGTACGCAACAGAGTTGAACGTGGAGAGGATATATCTGATTTAGTTCCCGCATACGTTGCGAAGTATATTAAGGAAAATAAGCTTTATTTAAAGCAGGAAAAGGAAAGCTTTTCCGAGGGAGAGCTTACTATGCTTGCGTGCGGTGTAAAAAATCAAATGTCGGAATACCGCTTTGAGCATACGCGCGGAGTTTTTAAGGCTACTGATATGCTTAGCAGACTTTATATGCCCGAGCGTATTTCGGAGCTTCGTGCGGCGGCGCTCTTGCACGACGTTACCAAGGAGCTTACGGTTGAGGAGCATATTGCGCTTATGAAAAAGCACGGCGTAGCCTTTACCGAATCGGATATTGCGGCAGAGCCGTTGCTACATTCAAAAACCGCCGAGCTTATGGCTAAGGACAAGTACCCCGAATTTGCAACGAAGAGAATATGTCAGGCGCTTAGGTATCATACCACGGGTAGTGCGGATATGACCTTGTTTGACGCTATTATATATATAGCAGATTATATCGAGCTTACACGCACAAATGATTTTTGCGTTAAGCTACGAGAGTATTTTTGGGCGGCAGAGCCTCAAAAAATGGATAAAGCCGAGCGTGAGAGGCATCTTTGGAAAACCGTTCTTTATTCGCTTGAAATGACGGTTGAGAATATCACGGCACGAGGCGGAAGCGTTGATTCGGCAACCCTTAGCGCAAGAGATGCGATTAAGGAAAGGTTGAGGATTGAAGGCTAATAGGCTAAGGAACGGTAGGGATTTTCTCTACCGCAAAATAATGACTCAGCCCCGCTATGAAGCATATAATCCATAATATCGCTTTTTCTTTGGCACGAGAGGCGCAAAGAAAAAGCTTGGCAAAAAGAAAGCGCCGTTTTTATGGGCGCTGCCCAAACCCGTTCGCTTTTTGAAAAAAGCGAAACCAAAAACTTCCCACTTGGGTGCGGTGCGAACACACTACATTCAACCGTCGAGCGCACAAATTACGCCAAAAAATAAAACCCCTTTCAGAAATTCTTTGAAAGGGGTGCGGGGAAAAGCTTTCTTTTAAGAAAGTTTTCCCCGCATAAAAAATTCCTCTACATAAATTAATTTAAAATAATTATGTGGAGGAAAAAATGGAAAAAGTATTTTTAAAGCCGATAGCTATTATACTTTCGGCACTTATTATTTCGGTAGCCATAGGCGGAGCTTTAATATATAAAGGTAATAATGAAAATGAAGCGGATACGGACGCAACAATTGACAAGGACCTACCAAGCGTTAGCGTGGAAAAGGAGATAGAACGTCCGTTTTGCGTGCTTATTATAGGCAAGGACAGAGTTTCCTCGCTTGCAGACGTAATTATGCTTGCAAGCCTTGATAAATCGACAAAGAGGGCGTGCATATTGCAGATACCCCGAGATACCTACGCCGACTACGGCGGTAGCTACTACAAGCTTAACGGCGCTTTGCGGGCTTTAGGCGAGGAGGGTATGTGCGACTTTTTAGAGGATGCTATGGGCATAGAGATAGACGGCTATATCAGCCTTGAGCTTGAGGGCTTTTGCGCACTCGTTGATTCTATCGGCGGAGTTGAGTTAAACGTTCCCGAGCGCTTAAGGTATTCCGATCCCGAGCAAAATCTTTATATCGATCTTTCATCGGGGATGCAGACTTTAAACGGCAAGCAAGCCGAAATGCTTGTTAGATACCGAAGCGGATATGCTCGAGGCGATCTTGACAGACTCGATATGCAAAAAAGATTTTTGGCGGCTTTCTTTCTTCAATTAAAGGAGAAAATAACACCGTTTAACGTTTATTCGATAGCAAGCAGTGCAATTCCGTATTTGGATACCGACATTTCCGCAACGTCGCTCGTTTCACTTGGACTTAGCGTTATCACGTTGGAGGCGGACGGCATAAGCATAGCAACGCTACCGGGCGAGGATGTGATATCGTCGATAAGCGGTGGCTCGTTTTACGTTATCTCGGCGCCGAGTGCGTCCGAGCTTTTAGTTAAATATTTTGGAGCAGAGGAGAACTCGTTTGACAAGAGCCGTTGCTTTTTGCATCCTACGCTTGATAGCTTTATAAAAATCTATCAAAAAAAAGTGGAAAATAGGGTCTTTTTGGCAGATGAGCTTAAATAGTTTTGATTTTGTATTGACAAAACCTGTCTTTTGCTTTAAAATTATATAGATGGATATTTTTAAGACCGTTAATGAAAGGAATAAAGAAATGGACTTTAATGAGAGTGTAATAGAAATGAGCCGTGAGCCCATCGACCCTGCAAACGCAAAGGAAATTGCGGATGCAATAGCAGAGGCGCTCGACTCTAAAAAGGCAAAGGATATAAAGGTTCTTTACGTTGAGGATAAAACCGTTTTAGCAGAGTATTTCGTAATTTGCACGGGTAACTCCACAACGCAGGTAAAGGCACTTGCAGGAGAGGTTGAGTACCGCCTCGAGCTTCGTGGAATCGAGCCCTACAACGTAGAGGGCAGAGATAACGGAACCTGGCTCGTGCTTGATTACAGCAACGTAATCGTTCATATATTCGGTAGAGAGGCAAGAGAATTCTACAATCTCGACAAGCTTTACGAGGATTGAAAAATTATATAAAGGACAAGGATAGATATGAAATACAATTATAGCGAGATTGAAAAGAAGTGGCAGGAATATTGGGAGAAGAACCAGACCTTTAAAACAGACGTTTGGGATTTTTCAAAGCCCAAGTATTACGTGCTTGATATGTTCCCGTATCCGGCGGGCGTTGGTCTTCACGCAGGACATCCCGAGGGCTACACGGCAACTGATATAGTTTCCAGAATGAAGAGAATGCAGGGCTACAATGTGCTTCACCCTATGGGCTATGACTCCTTTGGTCTTCCCGCAGAGCAGTACGCCGTTACAACGGGTAATCACCCCAACGGATTTACTCAGGAAAATATAAAGACGTTTTCAAAGCAGCTTAAGGAGCTTGGCTTTGACTATGACTGGAGCAAGATGGTTGCAACAAGCGACCCCGAGTTCTATAAGTGGACTCAGTGGATATTTAAGCAGCTTTATCTTGACGGCTACGCACAGTATATAGATATGCCTGTTAACTGGTGCGAGGAGCTTGGTACGGTTCTTTCTAACGATGAGGTTATCGACGGTAAGTCGGAGCGTGGCGGATTCCCCGTTGTTCGTAAGAATATGAAGCAGTGGGTTATTAACCAGCCTGCGTTTGCAGAGGAGCTTCTTGAGGGGCTTGACGAGATAGATTGGCCTGAGTCCACAAAGCTTATGCAGAAGAACTGGATAGGCAAGTCAACGGGTGTTGAGGTTAAGTTTGATATCGTTGGCGGCGGAGAGTTCTCTATATTCACAACCTGTATTGAAACCATTTACGGTATAACCTTTATGGTGCTTGCTCCCGATGGAGATATCGTTAAATCTCTTATGCCGAGAGTAGAGAACAAGGCAGAGGTTGAGGCTTATATTGCGGAAACTCTTAAGAAGAACGATATGGACAGAACCGAGCTTAACAAAACTAAGTCGGGCTGTGAGCTTAAGGGCGTTACCTGCATAAACCCCGTAAACGGCAAGGAAGTAAGAATGTTTATAGGCGACTTCGTGCTTGCAAGCTACGGCACGGGTGCGGTTATGGCGGTTCCCTCGCACGATCAGCGTGACTTTGAGTACGCTATTGCGCACAATATAGATATGATTCAGGTTATCGACGGCGACGAAAGGCTTGGTCACGTTGATGTATCCGAAAAGGCGTTTGAAAAGCAGGATTATCTCGGTAAGGGATATAAGCTTATAAACTCTGAGGAGTTCAGCGGTCTTACCGTTGAGGAGGCAAAGGAGGCTATAACCGCAAAGCTTGAGGCTATGGGCGTTGCAAAGAGAACCGTAAATTACCACTTTAGAGAGTGGATATTCGCAAGACAGCGCTATTGGGGCGAGCCCGTTCCCGTGGTTCACGGAGAGGACGGAGAAATTCACGTTCTTGATGACGCAGAGCTTCCCCTCATTCTTCCCGAGCTTGAAAATTACAAGGGTGTAAACGGTAAAGCACCTCTTGAAAACGCAACCGAGTGGAAGGCTTACGATAAGGACGGAGTTAAGGGCGTAAGAGAAACCTCTACGATGCCCGGCTCTGCAGGCTCAAGCTGGTACTTCCTCCGCTATATCGATCCTAACAATGCGGACGAGTTTGCAAATCAGGAGCTTTTGAAGCACTGGATGCCCGTTGACCTTTACATAGGCGGTCCCGAGCATGCGGTTGGTCATCTTATGTATTCAAGAATTTGGAACAGATACCTTTACAACAAGGGACTTGCTCCCACCAAGGAGCCCTTTAAGAAGCTTGTGCATCAAGGTATGATTCTTGGCGCAAACGGAATTAAGATGGGTAAGAGATTCCCCGAGTTCGTTGTAAACCCCAGCGACGTTGTACGTGATTACGGTGCGGATACGCTTCGTCTTTACGAGATGTTTATGGGCCCGCTTGAGGTATCAAAGCCTTGGAGCAACAACGGCGTTGACGGCGCAAAGAAGTTCCTTAACAGAGTTTGGACATTCTTTACCGAGCCCGATAACGTAGTTGACGGCGAGGTTCCCGCACTTGAAAAGATTTATCACAAGAGCGTTAAGAAGATAACCGAGGACTTTGAAAAGCTTGCGTTTAATACTGCTATTTCGCAGATGATGATATTTGTAAACGCAGTTTACAAGGAGGGCAAGTGCCCCAAGGTATATGCCGAGGGACTTGTTAAGATGCTTTCCTGCATCTGTCCTCATATCGGTGAGGAGCTTTGGCAGATACTCGGACACGAGAATACTATCGCTTACGAGAGCTGGCCCACCTACGACGAGGCAAAGACCGCAGACGATAACGTAGAGGTTGCGCTTCAGGTAAACGGTAAGCTTCGTGGAACGATTATGCTTCCTATAAATTGCCCCAAGGACGATGCTATTGCTGCGGCAAAGGCAGACGAGAGAATTGCTGCGGCTATCGAGGGTAAGACGGTTGTTAAGGAAATCGCCGTTCCCAATAAGATAGTTAATATAGTTGTAAAATAATTTACAAAAGCTATTGACAAAACCCTAAAAAGAGTGTATAATTAACAAGATAGATTTTAATTGCTCCGGCAATACGCGGAGGGAGGGAAAACGAAACAATGGCAGAGATCAGAGTTAAAGAAGGCGAATCCTTGGATAGCGCACTTCGTCGCTTTAAGAGAGCTATGGCTCGTTCCGGCGTACTTACCGAGCTTCGTAAGAGAGAACACTATGAGAAGCCCAGCGTAAAGCGCAAGAAGAAGTCAGAAGCTGCACGCAAGAGAAAATATAAGTAATTTTAGATTTTAATTCTTGCATAGCAAACTAAATATGCTTAAAAAAAGCCGTTCGCAAAAGCGAACGGCTTTGCATATTTTTGGCACGAGGCGCAAAGAAAAAGCTTGGCAAAAAGAAAACGCCATATTATGGGGCTACTCGCCCCAAACCCCCGCAAGTTTTTTGAAAAAAGTCGGCAGTGCCGACAGCCAATATCGTCCGTAGTGATATAAAGATTTTAACTTTTGTGCCCGATGGCATAGAGTTTTTACAATACCGCACTAAAAACTTTCACACTTTGGTGCAGTGC
>JAZRAJ010000100.1:0-33906 GCA_045634485.1 Eubacteriales bacterium
TTGACTAAAAACTTTCAAGCTTTGGTGCAGTGAGAACATTGTGCGTTCAATCGTTGAGTGCAGTCATTACGGCAAAAAAATAAAATCACAGTTTCAAAGCTCTTGAAGGATAGGGGTGTGGGGAAAGGAAAGCTTCTTTTAAGAAGTTTCCTTTCCACACGAAAAAACATAAAATCTCATAAACCCGCTTTTTCTTTGGCACCAGAGGCGCAAAGAAAAAGCTTGGCAAAAAGAAAACGCCGTATTATGGGGCTACTCGCCCCAAACCCTCGCAAGCTTTTGAAAAAGCTTGACCAAAACTTTCCTGTATTGGTGCGGTGCGAACACACCACGCTCAACCGTTGAGCGCACTAACAATGCAAAAAAATAAACCCCATTTCAAGGTTTTTGAAAGATGGGGAAAAAATAAACGCACCCAACTCAATAAAGAAATCGGGTGCGTAAGTTTGAATTTTTATGTAACAAGGGGCGACATTGGCTGTCGGCACTGCCGACCTTTTTTAAAAAAGTTTTCTTCCCCGTGAAAAATGTTTTTTAATTTTATACCTTAGCCAAAACCTTAGAGGAGCGAGCTGTGTAGGATTTTACGTTAGGGATAGTTTCGCCGTCTATCTGTAAGGGGCGGGGAGAGGAAAATTCAACGGTTATCTCCTTGCCCGAGAGAACGGTTACCTTTTTGTCCTTTTTGATATGCTCACCCTTAAAGATTGAAGGGAATATCATAAGAGTTTGAATACTCGTGGTGTCGTGGAATATCATAACCGAGAGGTTGCCGTCCTCGTTAAGACGGTCCTGATTGGGAGTAGGCATCATTCCGCCTCCGTAGTAGCGTCCGAGCATAGTGGGAGCAATCCAAACCTTTTTAAATTCGTGCACAACGCCGTCAACGGTTACCTTTGCGGCGGTGGGCTTATAGTAAAAGAGCAAGCCCTTAATTGCAATACTCGTATAATCTATAGATTTGTCGCTTTCAAGGCGAAGCTTGTCGCCAACCTCACAGCAGTAGCCGTCTATACCGTAGCCAATGCCGTTGATAAACTTAAACTCCTTGTCGCCAATAGTGCAGACGGGGAGATTTTTTATGTATTTATCAATGCATACTATATCGTTTTTGTCGGCTTTAATGTCACGGAAGAAATCGTTTCCGCTACCGCAGGGGTAAAAGTATATGCTCGACTTGATGTCAACGTCGGGTATATCGTTAAGAAATCTGTTAAGAGTTCCGTCGCCACCGCAGATAACCACGCTTGCATCCTCGTGCGATGCAAAAAAATCTGCGTAGCTTTCGATAGCCGTCATATCAATACATTCGTTTGCGCCAAGACGCTCTTGAAGCGCTTTTGCGCAGGACTCTCCGCTTTTGTTACCCGAAATAGGGTTGTAGATAATACAGTAATTGTTTTCCATAGTCATGCTCCTTGTAACATAATTAAAGAGTTGTTTTCTTAGTTTTTTCGGTTACCTTGCGAATTATAAGAGATACGATGCCCCAAATTACCGAGGCTACGCTAAGACCCAAGGCAATGCCGAGAATTACTTGGCCCGTGACGGAAATGTTATCCAAAAATTCAACGGGGTTATTCTTTAAAAGATTATACATTGAGTTGTAAAGGGCTCCTCCGGGAACTATCGGTATTGCGCAGGGGAAGAGGAATACAACCGCAGGTGCACGGAAGCCTCTTGCGCATATTTCCGAGAAGATTGCCATAAATACCGATGCAACGAAGGTTGCAAAAAGAACGTTTGCCGTAAAGAAATATCCAAGCTCGTAAAAGGCATACGTAAATACACCGCCAATGGCAACTATGGGAAGTCGCTTAAGAGATATCTTAAATATCAACGCAAAGCCAATCGTTCCTATAAGCGAGCTTGATGCGCCGTAGACCCACTTCATAAATTGACTGAAGCTTGCAGGGTCGTTGTAGGGGCAATAAACCTCTAAAAGAAGTATTGCAATTGAGTAGCCGATTGCTATTATTACCGCAATAATGCAGGATTGCACCGCACGGAGGATTCCCGCAAGGGTGTCGCCCGAAAGAAGATCTCGCATTGAGTTTCCAAGCGCAAGCCCGGGAATAAGTATCATAATAGTGCCTATCGCTATCATATCAACGTGCTCGCCAATGCCTATCATTACTAATAGACAAGAGAGAATGCCCGCAGAAAAGGAAACGAGAAGCGTTTTTGTAACCGGGGTAAAGAATTTTGCCTCGATTTTGTCTATCATAGCCATTACGAAGCCGATGATAGCCGCGGCAAGACCGTCGCGCAGAGTGCCGCCAAAAAATACGGCAAAGGCGCTTGCGGCAAAAATATATCCAATAGTTATAAGCCAGTAGGAATATTTGCGCTTATGCTTGATTTCAAATATTCGCCTGTCAACCTCGTCAAAACCGGGTGTGTCACGGCATATATCTCTTGAGAGTCTGTTGTAATGCTCAAGCGAGCGAAGATTGTTAGAGCAATTAGTTATCCTTCGAGATTGTGAGGAATAGCTTCCGTCGGGCATTCTAACCGAGGTAACTATTAGCGACTGTATGGAGAAAACCTCAACGTGAGCCGCACCGTACGCCTTGCAGACGTGCTCAATGGCATCCTCGACTCTGTGAATTTCCGCACCGCTTTTTTGTAAGCCCTCGCCAATGTCCATCGCTATTCTTACAAGGTTGTCAACCATAGAATCCGAGTGTGGCGTGGATGTGAATATATTATTTGGATTATGGCCTGTTTTCAAAGTGTTTCTCCTTGATTTAAAACTATAAAAATCGACGTAAAAGCACAAGTTACGCTATAGGCAATTGTAACATATTTTTGCGATTTTGTCAATTGGAAAATTAATTTTTGTTTTGCAAGGGAGATAAGATTGGGGCTACTCGCCCCAAGCCCCCGCAAGTTTTTTGAAAAAAACTTGACTAAAAACTTTCACACTTTGGTGCAGTGCGAACACACCACTTTAAACCGTCGAGCGCTATAATTACGGCAAAAAATAAAACCCATTTTTTAAGGTTTTTGAAAGATGAGGGTGTGGGGGAAGAAAAGCTCCTTCCAAGAAGTTTTCTTCCCCCACGAAAAAACATAAAAACCACAATACCGCTTTTTCTTTGGCACAAGAGGCGCAAAGAAAAAGCTTGGCAAAAAGAAAGCGCCGTAATTATGGGGCTACTCGGCCCAAGCCCCCGCAAGTTTTTTGAAAAAAACTTGACTAAAAACTTTCACACTTTGGTGCAGTGCGAATACACCACTTTAAACCGTCGAGCGCAATAATTACGAAAAAAATAAAACCCCTTTTCAAAAGTTCTTTGAAAGGGGTGCGGGGAAAAGCTTTCTTTCCAAGAAAGTTTTCCCCGCAAAAATATTTAATCAATTTATTATTCGCTCATAACAGGCTCGGTTTCGCCGGACTTAACAGCATCAAAGTCAGACTTGATTTCGTCGGAGGGCTCTTTGGTAAGGAGCGATACAACGACGATGAAGATGCAGGAGATAATGAATGCGGGAAGAAGCTCGTAGATAGTGAGAGCCTGAATTCCGTTAGCCTTACCGATAGGATTAATAACAAGCTTCCAAACGAATACCATAATACCGCCCGAGAGCATACCTGCAATAGCGCCTGCCTTGGTTGTGCGCTTCCAGAAGAGAGAGAAGAGCATAATAGGACCAAAGGTTGCGCCAAAGCCTGCCCATGCAAAGGAAACGAGCTTAAAGATTACGCTGTTTTCGTCAAGAGCGAGAATGATAGCAACTATAGCGATTGCGCCAAGAGTGATTCTTGTTGCCCACATAACCTTTTTGTCGGAAGCCTTTTTGTCAATAACACCCTGATAGATGTTCTTTGCAAAGGCAGAAGCCGCAATAAGGAGATAGGAGTCGGAGGAGCTTATGGTTGCGGCAAGAATACCCGCCATAATAAGTCCTGCTAAGATAGGAAGCGCTCCGCTATTAAATACGGTGGTTGTAATTGTAATAAAGATGTTCTCTGCGCTTGAAGCAGTGAGATGCTCGGTGGGGAAGAGTGTACGTCCCATAATACCGATAAATACGGCAACCGCAAGGGAAACCGCAACCCAAACGATAGCGATTCTTCTCGATGCCTTAAGCTCCTTTTCCTTTCTGATAGCCATAAATCTAAGGAGAACCTGAGGCATACCGAAGTAGCCAAGACCCCAAGCAAGGGTGGAGCAAACAGTGAGAATATTGTAAGCACCTGCCTCGTTAAACATAGGAGCGCCGCTTGCATCAATTGCCTGCATACCGTCTACAACGTTAGGAGAAGCGATGCTAAAGAATTCAAAGAAGCCGGGAATGCTTTGCGAATTTTGAATTACCGCACCAATACCGCCTGCCGAAACAGTTCCTATAATAACAACGGTAATAAGAGCCGTTACCATAACGATAGCCTGCATAAAGTCGGATGCGCTTTCAGCCAAAAATCCACCGAGAATGGTGTACGCAAGCACGAATACCGCACCAAGAATCATCATGGGAATGTAGGGAAGGTCGAAAAGGGTTGAGAAAAGCTTTCCGCAGGTAACGAAGCAGCTTGCCGCGTAAACCGTAAAGAAGATAAGAATAAAGAGTGCGGAGATGGTCATTATAACCTTTTTCTTTTCTCTAAATCTGTTGGAGAAGAAATCGGGGAGCGTTATAGAGTTGTTTGCGCGAACACTGTAACGGCGAAGTCGCTTAGAAACGATAAGCCAGTTAAGGTAGGTACCGAGCGCAAGACCGATAGCCGTCCATGCCGCATCGGCAAGTCCGCACCAGTAGGCAACTCCGGGGAGTCCCATTAAAAGCCAACCCGACATATCGGATGCCGAGGCGGAGAAAGCGGTCACCCAAGGACCGAGTGAGCGTCCGCCGAGAAAATAATCGTCGGAGCTTTTGTTTGCGCGTTTAGCAAATATTATACCGATGGCAATTACCACCGCCATATATACTGCCATCGCCACAAGATGCATAATTTGTTCGGATGTCATAATATACCTCTTTTATTTTGTATAAATTTGAATTATTATACCACGATTTCACTATTTTGTCAATAACTATTGAAATTTATTCAATAATAAGGTATAATAATTGTATAAAAATGAATAAAAATTGAATATTATGTATAAAAATACAAAAAGGATGCATAAAATGACGGTTTGGTATATGAACGGAGCAGGAAACGATTTTGCGGTTGTCGATGCGAGAAATATAAATATAGATATGAGCGCTATGGCGATAGCTCTTTGCGAGAGGGGAGATTGCGATGGATTTATGGCGCTCGATAATTCAAAAATAGCCGATATAAAATTGCATTTTTATAACCGTGACGGCTCACGCGCCGAGATGTGCGGAAACGGAGCGAGGTGCATTTGCCGTTTTGCGTACGATAACGGAATCGTTGGCGAGAAAATGACGGTTGAATCCGATGCGGGACTCGTTGAGGGCGTAAGGATAAGCGAGAATATTTACAGAATAAAATTAAATACGCCAAGGGATGTAAGCCTTGATAAAAGCGATTGGGTGGATTATTGCGTTGTTGGTGTTCCGCACGCCGCAATAGAAGTTAAGGACGTTGATTTTGAGGACAGAGAAAATCTTTTTAAAATGGCTCGGAAGATAAGAAATAAGCTTAACGCAAATGTTAATTTTTATTCCAAGATTGATGAGAATACCGTTGAGATACTGACCTACGAGCGTGGAGTTGAGGATTTTACCTTGGCTTGCGGGACGGGTAGCGGAGCGGTTGCGGCTATTCTTTGGAGTAAGGGGATGCTTAAAGGCGATGCGCTTGCTCTAAAAAATCAAGGCGGCGAGTTAAGAGTAACGGTTGAAGCCGATAAAAATAAAATAACCGCACTTTACCTCGAGGGGAGTGCGGAGGTTGATAATATAGAGAATATATGATATGAATAAAAATCCCAAGCCCACGGTTGCGAGCTTGGGATTGTTTTATCTGCAATTTTTGTTGTTAGGGCAATTTTTGTCAAAGGACGGATTGCAGGCGTAGAAATTCTTGGAGTCGAGATTGTCTTGCGCTATGCGGATTGCATCGGCGAAGCGTTGGTAATGAACAATCTCACGTGCGCGCAGGAATTTTATTACGTCGTTTACGTCGGGGTCATCGGAAAGGCGAAGGATGTTATCGTAGGTTGTGCGAGCCTTTTGCTCTGCTGCTAAGTCCTCGTTAAGGTCGGTAAGGATATCGCCCTTGACGCCGACGTACTTCATATCAAACGGTACGCCCGAGGCGGCTACGGGGTAGGCGGCGGTGGTATGATCCACAAAGTATGCGGCAAAGGGCGTACCATCTATTTCCTCAAGCGTGAGATTTTTTGTAAGCTGGTGGATTATTGCTGCCACCATTTCCATATGACCAAGCTCCTCACTGCCTACGTCGGTAAGAATTCCCGTTACCTTATCGTAAGGGCAGGAGTATCTTTGGTGCAGATATCGCATTGATGCTCCCATCTCGCCATCGGGTCCACCAAGCTGGGAAATTATGATTCCCGCAAGCTTTGGGTTGGGATTTTTTATTTTTACGGGATACTGAAGCTGCTTTTCATAAAACCACATATACTGTTTCCTCTCTTTCTCGCTTACACGTTTGCTTCATATTCCCAAGGCCACGGACCGTTAGTCCACGTCCATTCGTTGCCTTGAACGTACATTCCCGACATTGGCATCCCTGCCTTTGCAAGAGCGCTAAGGAGCATATGGCGCTCCTCGGAAAGCTCCTTGTAATATTTTTTTGCCTTCTCGCAATTTGGATATGCGTCGAGGTAGAGAACAAGCTCGTTTAGCGCAAAGCTTATTTTTTGAAGTCTTTTTTGCATAGATTTTACGTTGCCCTGATTTTGCGGCATGCCTTGATTGTTGCATCCGCAGGAGTCGTCGCCATTGTAAAAGGCTTGACGGGCTCTGTTGAAACGGTTATTTATCATAGCAGCCTCCCGAATTTCCTTTGTATTTTAAGGCTCTGCCCGAGAAGGGAAGATCAAGCTCGGAAAATATAGTTCCCGCATTAAAGCCCTTGTCAAGCTCGTAAAGCTTATCAAACTCCTGCATAGGCGAATAAACCATAGCAAGCGGGTAGCCCGTAAGACCAAGGCTTTTTCCTTTGATATCGCAGGACGGAAGATCGATATCGGGTGCGTTTTGTTTTTGATTTGAGCCACCGAGAATTCTTTGAAGCTCCGCTCCACAGCATGAGTCCTTTATCGAATTGTCATTGTAGAACATTGAATTCATACCTTTCGTTGTATTTGCAGACCTTTGTCTGCTATTTTTATTTTATGCTGAATTTAGTTAGTTTGTGTTAGAAATTCTTTTGCTACCTTTTTGAAAAAAGGTAGCACCAAAAACTTTCAAGCGGGGAAAATAAAAGAACCGTTTCAGTGTGAAGCGGTTCTTTTTGAATGTACATTATTCTTGCTTGTTATAATACCAACGCATTGGATTTTCGTAAATGTATTTTTTTCGCGTTTCATAATCTGTTTTATCACGAATAATATGTTCGAAAAAAGAGCGTTGAAATATTTTTTCTATTCCAAATTGTTGCTTACAGATTCGTGCTGTCAAAGATTTGAACGCACAAATTATGTTATTTAGGGTAGGGGAGGGGCGTGCTCCTCCCGTCTGTTCATTTAAAAATATAATTATATGAATATGATCCGGCATTATAATGAAATCATCAACGGTTATATTGGGAAACCGTTTTTCAAGTAATTGCAATTGTTCTTTTGCGACCTTGCCACAAGACGTTAGATTAACTGTGATTTCGGGAGGAGCAAGCCCCTCCCCTACCGTCAATTTGGGTGCGCAGTATGGTAAGTCTGCCTTTTTTATTTCAGATAATATATGTATTCTGTCTTGTACACATATTGTTACAAAATATGCACCTGCGGAGCTATAATCGAAATTCTTTAATCTTGTAGATTTCCTTTTCGGTAATTCTTTATCCATTTTACTTCACATAATCAAATTCGAAGTCATAAATAGAAACGGTCATACCGTCAACACAGCCCTTTTCCTCAAGAAGCTCAAAGACACCGCTTTTTTTAAGAACACGTTGGAAGAAGTTGAGGGATTCGTAATCCTCAAAGTTAACCTGACCAACGAGGTTGTAGAGCCACTCGCCCTCGACGTAGAATGTGTTATTCTCGCGACGTATGGTGGTATCGCGTGAAGCACCGACGTATGCGTCCTCTTCCTCGTATTCTGCCTCGTAAACGAGCATAGGAGGAAGCTCGGCAAGCATTTTGTCGGCAAGCTTTATCATCTCGTTAAGACCCTTACCCGTAGCCGCCGAAACGTAGATAAGCTCCCAACCGTTATCCTTGACGAATTCCTCAAACGCCGAAATATCAACACGGTCGGTGTCGAGAATGTCGGATTTGTTGGCAACTATTATCTGGTCACGGAGAGCAAGAGCAGGACTGTAGCGCTCAAGCTCGGTGTTTATCGTTTTGATATCCTCAATGGGATCTCTGTACTCGGAGCAGGATATGTCAACCACGTGCAAAAGGAGTCGGCAACGGTCAACGTGGCGCAAAAATGCGTGTCCAAGACCTGCGCCGTCCGCCGCGCCCTCGATAAGTCCGGGGATATCCGCCGCAACGAATCCACGCTCCTCGCCTGTGGAAACTACGCCAAGGTTAGGGGAGAGGGTTGTAAAGTGGTAGTCGGCAATTTTTGGCTTTGCAGAGCTTATGCGAGCCAAAATTGAGGATTTTCCAACGCTTGGAAATCCTATAAGTCCAACGTCCGCAAGCATTTTAAGCTCAAGAATAAGCTCCTTCTCCTCGCCCTTGCGTCCGCTTTTTGCAAACATAGGAATTTGGCGAGTGGGAGTTGCAAAGCGACGGTTACCAAATCCGCCCTTACCGCCCTTGCAGCAAACAAAGTCTGCGCCGTCGTTTTCTGTCATATCGTGAATAATCTTTCCGCTTTTAGCATCACGGATTATAGTTCCGGGAGGAACAGAAATTATCATATCCTCAGCGGTTGCGCCGTGGAACTTACCGCCCTTGCCGTTCTCGCCGTTTTGAGCGATGAACTTGTGCTTATAGCGGAATGCAAGCAGGGTGTTGGTTCCCTCGTCAATTCGAAAAATTACGTTACCGCCGTGACCGCCGTCGCCACCGTCGGGGCCTCCGTGGGATACGTATTTTTCACGTCTGAAGGATACGGCTCCGTTTCCGCCGTCGCCTGCCTTTACGTATATTTTAACGTTATCTACAAACATTTTTTACCTCCTTCTTAATTAAAGAGATTAAAGTCCAAATTCTTTAAGTATGGTTTTCCATTCGGAAAAATCGTGGTATTCGGCATCGGCTTGCGCTCCGTTTCTTATGGGGGAGTCGAGCCCCTGCTCGTAAATCGCAATAGCCGCGCCTGCGCTTGCCTTGTTTGCGGCAATAAGTCCGAGAGGTCCGTCCTCAAAAACGATACACTCGGAGGGAGTAAGTCCTATTTTAGACGCCGCATACTCGTATATTTCGGGGTCGGGTTTGCATTTAACCTTGTCATCGGCGCAAACGATATGCTCTCGGTCAAACCATTTTGAAAGCTTCATATGCTTGATATAAAAGGAAATGTTGTCCATACCCGCACCGGTTGCAAGACAATAGGGAATATTATTTTTCTTAAGGTAGGTAAGAAGCTCGCAAACGCCATTTACGTATTGCATACCGTTTGGCAAAGCAAGGCAAGATTCGTAGTAAAGTCCTTCCTTTTCGATTGCGAATTGCTTACATTCCTCAGAAGTTGCGTTTTCATTAAAAAAATTCCTATATATCTCTGCGTTTGTTAAGCCGAAAAGATTGTTAATGACATATTCCGCACTTGGAATTTCTAAGCCTCTTTTTGCGTAATATTGCTTAAACGCATTTACGTGGCAATCGGTGTCAAAGAAGAGAGTGCCGTTAAAGTCAAACAAAATTCCCTTTAATTGCTTTTTTGCACTCATTGATCGTCACCCTTCATTCGTATAATAAGGCGTATCGGAGTGCCGACGAAGCCAAAGGTTTCACGCAAGCAGTTCTCTAAGTATCTTTGATACGAGAAATGGAAAAGCTCGGTGTTGTTGCAGAATATAACGAAGGTTGGCGGTGCAACCGATATCTGCGTCATATAGTATATCTTGAGTCGTCTGCCCTTGTCGGAGGGAGGTTGAACACGCATAGTAGCCTCTGCGAGAACCTCGTTAAGCATACCCGTGGTAATGCGGTTATGCGAGTGAGCAAATATCTCGTCGATATGCTCAAAGAGTGTGCTTATGCGCTGACCTGTAAGAGCCGAAACGTAGGCGATGGGTGCGTAGGGCATATATGCAAGCGAGGTGCGTATCTTCTCGTTAAAGCGATTTGTGGTGGAGTTGTCCTTTTCAATAGAATCCCACTTGTTTACAACTATAATAGAAGCCTTGCCCGCCTCGTGAGCAATGCCCGCAATCTTTTCGTCCTGTTCGGTAATACCGGTAGCCGCATCTATCATTATAAGGCAGACGTCGGCACGCTCAACCGCCATATGGGCACGGAGCACCGAATACTTTTCTATTTTATCGTTGATTTTTGACTGACGGCGAATGCCCGCAGTGTCGATAAAGGTGTACTTTTTGCCGTTTACGGTAACCTGAGTATCAACCGCATCACGAGTTGTGCCCGCTATGTTAGATACTATAAGTCGCTCCTGACCGACTATTTTGTTAATTATAGAGGACTTACCCGCATTAGGCTTGCCGATAACCGCAACCTTAATGCTGTCATCCTCCTCGTCGCCTCCGATAGAGGCGGGAAGAACCTTAAGAACCTCGTCAAGAAGGTCGCCCGTACCGCTTCCGTGAACCGAGGAAACGGCAATAGGCTCGCAATCAAAGCCAAGCTCGTAAAATTCGTAAAATTCAAAGGGAAGTGCGCCTACGCTATCGCACTTGTTGATGCAGGGTATGATAGGCTTTCCGCTTTTTTGAAGCATAACCGCTATATCACGGTCGTCTGCGGTGAGTCCTGTTCTTACGTCGCACATAAATATAATAACGTCTGCGCTTTCAATTGCAACCTCTGCCTGAAAACGCATCTGCTTTAAGATGATATCATCCGTTTTGGGTTCAATTCCTCCGGTGTCGATAACGATAAGTCCCTTACCGCACCATTCGGTTTCGCCGTATATTCTGTCACGGGTAACGCCGGGGGTATCCTCTACGATAGATCGGCGCTCGCCTATGAGCTTGTTAAAAAGAGTGCTTTTGCCAACGTTAGGTCTGCCGACAATAGCTACAACGGGTCTTGCCATTTTTTCTACCTCTCTTTCTTTTTGCTATCCTTAGCTTATCTTGTTGTGTGTGAGTCTTGTATTTTTTAAGATTTACGTTAAATTCCAAGCACGTTACAAATAAATCGGTATGCCTCGCTTGGTGTTGGTACAACTTTAACCGAAAGCGTAGCCGCAAGCTCCTCGGGAGTTACGTCATCAAGAAACATATCGCCGTCGGCACGAAGTGCAACGGTGGGAATAAGCAGCGCCTCTCCTAAATCCTTGTCGCTAAGCTGGGCGGTTAGGTCCTTTGCCGTAAGAAGTCCTGCCACCGTTATAGAGTCGCCGAAAAATTCGTTTTTGATTCTGTAAACGTTTATTTTAAGTCCCGAAAAAGCATTTTCAAGCTTTTGGGCAATTTTTAAAATATGCTCGTAAGCCGCATATCCGGTTGCTATGGAAACGCACCTCGGAGCCTTGAAGTCCGAAAAGGTCGATATGTCCTCAAGCTCGATATCAATTGAGGTCTGCATATCGGTAAGCATTCCCACACCGTTTTCTATCTGTGAGTAGTCCTCGTAAAAATCATCGCTTGGAAGCGGTAGCTCTGCCTTTATATAAAACTCGTCGGCAGGGAAGAATAGCCTTGTTCCAAACTGAGAAAGACACCATTCGCCGTAAGTATTTATCTGCGCTATTACGGCTCTTGCATCCTCTTTTGTAAAATGCTCGAGAGGGTAAAGCCCCTCGCGGAATTTCGTAAGTCCCGACGGAACTATTGCCACGCTTTGTAGCGAGGGACGAAGCTCCATAAGATCGTGGAGCGTTCTGTCAAGCTCTGCGCCGTCGTTTATTCCCTTGCAAAGCACTATTTGTGCGCAAATACTGATGCCCGCGTCGGCGAATTTTTTAAGGTAGGAAAGCACCTCGCCTGCGCGCTTGTTGTGCATCATTTTGCAACGAAGCTCGGGATTTGTGGTATGCACCGAAACGTTTACGGGAGAAATATGCATTTCTATTATACGGTCTATATCTCGCTCCTGCATATTCGTAAGCGTTACGTAATTTCCGTGCAGAAAGGAAAGACGGGAATCGTCGTCCTTAAAGTAAAGAGTTTCTCTCATTCCCTTAGGAAGCTGATCGATAAAGCAGAATACGCATTTGTTTTGGCAGGATCGCTTTTTGTCCATAAGCGGGGTTTCAAAATCAAGCCCTATATCGTCATATTCCTTTTTTATAATCGTTGCCTCAAGGTCCTCGCCGTTTCTTGTAAGCGTGAGCCTTACCTTTTTTTCGGCAAGATAGAAGCGGTAATCAAGAACGTCGCATATCTCCTTGCCGTTTATAGATACGAGTATATCGCCCGCAAGAATTCCAACCTTTTCTGCGCGGCTATGCGGTAGCACGTTCGTTATTTTTACCATCCTTACTTACGCTCCTTTCTTGAAAATCTGATATTTTAAGCATACAAAGTATATTATATCATATTTTTTCTTTAATGTCAAAGATTTTATAATAAAATTGTAATAATTGTAATAAAAATAAGTGATAAATCATATCTTTTTTACGAGAAACAAAAACTTTTTTACAAAAAGGAGAGCAAAATGAATTATAATATTGAAACGGGAGCCGTTGAGAGCGTTATTTCCTTGCCTATATGCAACAGAGTAATAAATTGTGACGTTAGCGAGGATTTAAATATTCCCGAGGGGCTTCCCGACGTAAGGCGAGTTCTTGCCGTAAGGGAGAATATTTTATCTCCCGCAAAATTTATCGGCGCAAGAGCGGTTGATATGAGTGGCTCGGTTGACTATAGCGTAATATATCTCGGGGCGGACGGAAGAATTTACAGTGTGCCCTTTAGCGCCGAGTACAGTCTCTCGTTGCCGCTTGAAAATACCGATATTGCTGACCTTAGCGAGAGCGTAAGCGTTATTTGCTCGCTTTCCTCGGACGGCGCAAGCGTGCGTATAAGCACTCCGCGAAGATTGCAGATAAGAGCGGGAATACGTGCTACGGGAATTTGCTTTGGCAGAGGTATGCTTGCCGAAGCTATCGACGGTGCCGAGGATGAGTCGACTATAGAGCGCCTTGAGCTTGATGCGGTCAGTGCATTTTTTGATTGTGAGGTCTCGGATATAGTTACGCTTAGCGACGAGTATCTTCTTGCCGAGGGCGATAGAATAATTTATTCAAGCGCCGACGTATTTGTAAGTGACGTTCGCATTGACGGCGAGGTGGCAAGAGCAAGCGGCGAGGCGGTGGTTAAGCTTCTTTTAGAGAATGGTGACGGTATCGAGGAGGTAATTCGCAAAATTCCATTTGATGCCGAAACCGATCTTGACGAGCTTGACCTTGGCGACGGTTCCGTGCTTTGCAGAGCCTGCGGTAGCGTTAACGAGCTTAACGTAACGGTAAGCGAGGGCAGAGCGCACATAGAGGTGGGGGTTGTGCTTGAGGCTTGCATAGCGCAAAACCGAGGTCTGCGTTATACACGTGATATATATTCCACGGCTCAAACCTGCAAGGCGGAGTATAAGAGGATATCGTTGCCCGTTGCTTTACTTAACAAAAACGTTAATATCACGCAGAGCGAGAGAATGACGGTATCGGATGTTGGATTTGAGCCGAGCGCCGAGATACTTGACGTTTGGGGTAGCGCATATTGCGAGGACGGCGCACTTGAAAATCGAAGATACGCTTTGCGCGGTAAGGTTAAATATAAAATGCTTTGCAGACGAAACGGCGAGATAAGCGTTTTTGATTGCGAGCTTCCGTTTAAATACGAGGCAGAGCTTGGCGACCTTGACGTTAGCGGGTGCTGTGCCGACGTTAAGGTAATGGGGGCGCGTGCGCGTTGCGATGGAGAAAATTTGCTTATAGAGGGCGAGCTTGCCATTTCGGCAAGCCTTTACGGACTTAGCGAGCTTGACGTGCTTTCAAGGGCAAGCCTTGGCGAGGCAATCGAGCAAAAGAAAAATCAACTTGTGGTTTGCTTTAAGTCGGCAAACGAATCGACCTTTGACCTTGCTAAGCGCTACTTCGTTCCGCAGGATAAGATAAGCGAGGACTCTAAGGAGTGCGGATTTGTTATTATTGAGAGGTAAGTATATACCCTCTTTCCCTTAAAAAAGTGCCCGATTTTAAGGGAAAGTTGATAATTTAAGGAAATTTTAAGTAGAAAAATCCACTGCGAAGCAATTGGTCGCAGTGGATTTTTGATTTTATTATTTACAAATTTGGCAGACATTGCCTTATAGTTGTTAAATTGAAAGCCTAAACTCTTTAGCAAACTGTTGTTAGAAGAATGGTATATGCGAGCCTTCTCCAGTGGGAGAAGGTGCCGAGCCTGCGAGGCGGATGAGGTGTCCAATGTTAATCGAGTTAGTACCAAATTTACATCGAAATTGATTTCATAATCTACTCATCCACCACTGCGTGTTCCCCCTTCTCTCACAAGAGAAGGCTAATAGATTTCTTGCTTTTGGCAGAAATGTGCAAATATTATCCCTTTCCGTCGTTTACAGAGGATTCCTCGTCGGAGTCTGCTTCGGATTGCTGAAGCATCTCCTGATATTCAATGTACGACTCCGAATATCCGGTGGGGGGAGAGTTCTCGGTGCGCTCGAGAATTCTTATAAGCCCTTCGTGCTCCTCAACTATTTCGTAGCTGTTCATAAGGTATTTGTTAGTCCAAACGGTAGCCTTCTTTGAGTCGGAAATGTGGGGGCGGAGGTCAAGGATAACTATATCGGTAAATATTATTATTCTGTTTAATCCGTCAAATGCTTGGATAGTGCTGTAAAGCTCGTCGGCATCGTAAAGGTGGGTAAGATACATTGACGTAGCCATTATGCTCTTATCTCTGTCGATGCCCTCAAGCACCTCCTCTATAAGTGCGTTATCCTCGGCTTCGAGGACGAGGCGTCTTGCATATGTAAAGTGTGCGGGCGCTCTGCCTGCTTGAATGAATGCCGTGGAGAAGATTGCAAATATAAGTCCTATTGCGGTAAGCGAGGAGATAAATCTAACCTTTACGCTCTTCTTAGGCGGAGCTATTACAGCGGGAGTGCTATCCTCGGTGCTTTCGGGAATTTCTGCGCATCGCTTACATTCCTGTGTGTCTTCTGCCTCGTCGGCAATTGGAAAGAGTGCATCGCTTGATAGGTCGGCAAGATTTACCGCCGCAAGATAAACGAGTAATGCTCCCGAGCCAAAGGAATACTGGAAGCCGATGTCGTGCTGATACTTATAGTCGGTTACCAAATTAAGCACGTAGAACGGACCTAAAAGCAACCAGCGTGAGGGCTTGCGAGTGATAAGGGGAAGGAATGCAAGGGGAAGGAGCATATTAAGCGCATAGGTAAGCTTATCCGCCGTAAGGCTTTCAACCGCATAGAGTGCGGGGTTAAGTATAAGCACCTTAACGAGTGACAAAAATCCTGCCTCCTCGCCGATTATGTTTGCGTAGCGTGAGCTTAGCATATTTCCCTCTGCACCGAATAGCATATCCTCTTGGAAGTGCGCTATCATTGATATTGCAAAGAAGAAGTATGCAACGGTCATTACAAAGAGTGCCGAACCGCGTAGGTATTTCTTTTGACCGAATATTACGTAAAGAGCGATAAATGCAACGTAGATTGCCGCATCCTCCTTAACCGCAAGAACGAGCAGGGCAAACACGAACATAAGGAGCGTGTTGTACCACTTTTTCTTGTGTGAAAAATAGAGTGTCCAAAGTATAAACGGTGCTAAAAATGCGTTCTCGTGGAAATCGTAGAACGAGCCACTGCTCATAACCGGAAAAAAGAGATAAAGAAGTGAAATAAGAGTTGTTTTTATATTTGAAAGCTTTATCTCACGGCAGATAAGGAATATCGGAAATACGCCCGATGTTACCAAAACTATCTGCGCCACTACCAAAACCGAGGTAGGCTCAAAGATAAGGCAGAATGGGAACAGTAAATAAAGTATTGGCGAAAAATGCACCGCAAAGTGGGTAAGGTAAGAGCCACGCTCGCAGGTGGTTATAGGCTGAAAGCCGTGAGCGGGGTCAACCATATTGTCGTACATCTGCGTAAATATACCCATATCAAAGCAGGGGGCGCAATATACCTCAACTCTTGCCCAAAGCATAAAGCTCCAATACGCCGAGAGAATTACGAATGCGCTTATAACCGTTATAAGCGATGCCTTAAAGGAGATATCCTTGGTAGGCAAGGGGATTCTTTGATTTTTTGCGTAGTTTATGCAAAGCACAAGCACTATCAGTGAAAGAATTGAAAATATAAATGCGGGAAAGGCTCTTGCTGCGGCATTGTTTGCCGAGAGCGCAACCGATACTATTCCGTAAAGCAAAAAGGATAGTGGCATTATTAAAAACAGTGATTTTTTAAGCCAAAATCTGTTTATGCAATATAGGGATGCAAATAGCCCTATAACGGTAAGTAAAAACGGAATTATTGCAACGCTATCGGTGTAGTCGGGGACCTTAACGAAGGATATTGGTGATATTGTTGAAAATATCGTGAGTGTAAGTAGCCAAGCGCTAATTGCGGAGAACACTAAGGGCTGACCGTCCTTTTTTATTGCGCACGCAAGTGTGTTTATTTTTTCCTTAAACATAACTGCTCCTGTGTTTGGGGTTTAATCTGCTAAAAAATATTGAATGAGCCTCAAAGCCCTTCAATCTCAACTATTATATCATATATTTTAAAAAAAATAAAGTCTTTTTATTGACTTTTTGCTTATTTTTGCTTATAATATTATATAGTTAGATACTTTTAAAAATAGGAGGAATTTTAAATGAAGGTAACAAAGGATTCTATAATCGGCGACGTTCTTGATTTTGCTCCCGCTACCGCACAGTTTTACTTTGAAATTGGTATGTTCTGCCTTGGATGCCCCTCTGCAAGAGGCGAGTCTATTGCAGATGCGTGCATGGTTCACGGAACAGATGCGGACGAGCTTATAGCAAAGATAAACGCTTTTTTGGAAGCTGAAAATTAATCGTTAACTTTGGGGGACTGTTGCATTGAGAGCAGAATATTTTAATTTCTGCATATAGGTGCGGCAGTCCTTTAATATCAAATGGAGTAAAAAGTGAATTCACCTAAAAATAAAATAGCACCTAAAATAAGTAAAAGACTTCTCTGCGCCGCATCCTTTGCCAAGAAGGGCGAGCTTATTGCCGACGTAGGCACTGACCACGCATATCTGCCGATATATCTTTACACAAGCGGAATAATAAGCGGTGCGGTCGTAAGTGATATAAACGATGGACCTATTGAGAGGGCTACTCAAAATATTCGTGAGTTTTCTTGCGAGGGCAAGATAATTCCCGTTCTTTGTGACGGACTTTCCAAAATAGAAGAATATTCGCCCGATACCGTCTTTATTCTCGGAATGGGCGGAGAGCTTATCGTAAATATAATTTCAAATGCTGAATGGCTAAAGGAAAAGGGGATAAGACTCGTTATGCAGCCTATGACACATCCCGAGATATTGCGTGAGTATCTTATTTCTAACGGATTTGAAATAAGCGACGAGGCTATGGTTGAGGATTCTAAGATATATCAAATAACCGTAGCAAAATATACGGGCAAAATAGAAAAAGCCAACGCCTTAGAGCTTCGCTTTGGAAAAATGAACCTTGATAAGAGGGAGGATATATTAATAGACTCTCTTAAGCGTGAAGGGAAGATACTCAGCGCCCGTCTTGCAGGAAAGCAGATTGCGGGAATCGAGGGCGGAGCAGATGCCGAGCTTTTGGCGATGATAGACGAATACTTAAATAAGTAAATTAAAAATAAAATATTGGAGATGCTTTTGATATGAAAATCAGAGAATTATATAATGCGCTTGATGCACGTATGCCACGCTCACTCTCCTGCTCTTGGGATAACGATGGGCTTATGTGCTGTCCTGACGGTAATAAGACGGTAAATAGAGTGCTTGTTGCGCTTGACGTAACCGGAGAGGTGGTTGATTACGCTAAGGCTAACGGCTATGATGTAATAATTTCGCACCACCCCTTTATATTTAACGGACTTAAATCGGTTGACGATGAGGGCTATATTTCCAAAAAGCTTATTTCGCTTGTAAAGGCGGATATAGCGGTTATGTCCTTCCACACTCGCCTTGATGCGGTTGAGGGGGGCGTAAACGATAAGCTTTGCGAGCTTTTAAGCCTTTCGGATATAGACGTTATTATGACCGACGGCGCACCTATCGGAAGAATAGGCAGGTTGCCTAAGGAAATCGGCATTGAGGATTTTGCAAAGCAGGTAAAGTCAATTCTTGGAGCGCCCTACGTTAATCTTGCCACGGCAAGTGATAAGGCTTACCGCATAGCACTTGTTGGCGGTGGCGGAGGAAGCTTTATAACCGATGCAAGAGATGCGGGAGCAGATACCTTCGTAAGTGGAGATATCGGCTATCACGCACTCACCGATGCGCCCGATTTTAAAAATGCACCGCTTAATCTTATTGAGGTAGGACATTTTTACAGTGAGCATCCGGTTTGCGAGGTAATAAAGAATATGATAGGCGAAATCGCTCCCGATGCGACGTGCGATATCTATTACAGTAATATTATTAAGGCGATATAAGCAATATAATTTGCAGCTTTTAGGAGGAATAAAAAATGATATACGTTGTTTCTGATCTTCACGGCTCATATAAGAAGTTCCAAAGACTTTTGGACGAGATAAGATTTAGCGACAGAGATATTATGTACGTTCTTGGCGACATAGTTGACTACGGCGAGGACTCAATTGCGCTTCTTTGTGATTTGAGCATGAGATTTAATATAATTCCAATCGTAGGCGAGCATGACTACCGTGCGGTACGCTTGCTTAAGGCATTAAACGATATGCTTAACGACGGTGTTCGTCCCGATCAGGAAACCATTGGAGAGATGGCTCTTTGGATGGAGGACGGAGGCGCAAAGGTTATGGAGGACTTCAAGGCGCTTGATGCTGATATGCGTGAGGGCGTGCTTGAGTATCTCGAGGATATGTCGCTTTACGAGGAGGTAGAGGTTGGCAAGGAAAAATATATGCTCGTTCATGCGGGAATTGCCGATTATAACCCCAAGCTTTCCTTTGAGGATTATATGCCCGAGGACTTTATAAGCGAGCCTATCGATGTAAATTGCGAGCTTATAGAGGGCGTTACCATAATTGCAGGTCACGTTCCCACCTACACCATAGAGGGTGCGGATAACGGAAAAATATACTACGGCGAGGGCTCTATACTCATAGATTGCGGTGCGGCGTTTGGCGAACCGCTTGCCTGCCTTTGCCTTGATAACGGTAAGGAATATTATATAAATGATTGATATAAATAAAAATTCGGTTATCGAGCTTGATATAACCGACCTAAACAATCTCGGCAACGGCGTTGGCAGAATAGACGGCAGAGTGGTATTCGTCCGCGGTGCGGTTAGCGGAGATAGGGTTAGTGCAAGAGTGATAAAAATAAATAAAAGCTTTATCGTTGCAAGACTTGAGGAAATATTGACTCCCTCGCCCGAGCGTGAGGAGGGCTTTTGCGATGCACCGCTTGCCTGCGGAGGATGCGTTTACCGTCACATTAAATATTCGCACGAGCTTGAATTAAAATATAATTACGTAAAACACGCCTTTATAAAGGCGGGAATAGCAGATGCAAAAATTCTCCCCGTTATCTCTACGGGGAGAGTATGCGCTTATCGAAACAAGGGGCAGTATCCGCTTACCAAGGTTAAGGGTAAGACGGTTGCGGGATTTTACGCATCAAAAACTCATAACGTAGTTCCCGCCGAGGGATGTGTTATTCAAAATCCCGCTTTTGCGCCTATTTTACGTCTTGTTTGCGAGGTTGCCGATGAGCTTTCTTGGAGTATTTACGATGAAGAAAGCGGAAAGGGTTCTTTGCGTCATATTTATCTTCGAATAGGCGAGAAAACAGGCGAAATAATGCTTTGTCTTGTTATAAACGGTAAAGAGCCGATACATACCGACGTGCTTGTTGAGAGGGTAAGAGAGCGATTTCCCAACGTAGTAAGCATTATGCTTAACTTTAATAGCGAGGACACTAACGTTGTTTTGGGCGAAAAATATAAAACTCTTTACGGTAAGAGTGGAATTTGCGACGAGCTTTGCGGACTTAAGTTCTTTATAAGCCCTGCATCTTTTTACCAAGTAAACCGTGACGGAGCAGAGCTTCTTTACGCCAAGGCAAGAGAGATGGCAGATCTTAAGGGCGGAGAAAACATAGCCGACCTTTATTGCGGTACGGGAACGATAGGGCTTTCTATGGCAAAGAACGTAAAAAGGCTTTGCGGTATCGAGATAGTTGAGAGCGCCGTTGAGTGCGCTAAGGAGAATGCAAAAAATAACGGAATAAATAACGCAGAATTTATCTGCGGAGATGCGTCCGATAAGGAAACTATACTTTCGGCGTTTGGCGGCGTTGCACCCGACGTGGTGGTTATCGACCCACCAAGAAAGGGAAGCACGAAGGAGCTTGTCGATACCCTTGCGGATATAGGAGTGAAAAAGGTAGTATACGTTTCCTGCTCGCCCGATACGCTTGCAAGGGATGCTACGTATTTTTTGGAAAGAAATTATAAAATGAGTGAGGTGCAATTAGTTGACATGTTTCCTAAAAGTGGACATATAGAGTCTGTTGCTTGCTTTACTTGTGATTTTGAAAAATAAAATTTTATCTTACGGATAAAAGAAAGGGGATTCTTATGCCCGAAATATGGGATGCATATGATAGAGATTTTAACAAAATAGATGGCGTGCAGCTGATACGAGGTGAGCCTGTTCCCGACGGAATGTATCATCTTGTCTGCGATATTATAGTTAAGCACGTTGACGGAACCTATTTGCTTATGCAAAGGGATTTAAGAAAGACCTTTGGCGGAATGTGGGAGCTTACCGCGGGTGGCTCTGCTTTAGCGGGGGAAACCTCGCTTGATGGCGCTATGCGTGAGCTTCGTGAGGAAACGGGTATCGTTTCTTCAAATTTACGGGAGGTTGAGCGGCTTATCCGCGATAAATACCACACTATTTCGGTGGCTTATTTCTGCTTGACCGATTGCGATAAAAATTCGGTTGTATTGCAAGAGGGAGAAACGATAAATTACAGGTGGGTAGAAAAGGACGAGATATTTAATATGTCGGACGACACCCTTGCCTCAACAAGAACGCTGAGGATTTTGATGGAAACGGGACTTTAAGATTTTTTATCGTACAGTAATGTAATTTGTTAAAAAGTAAGGAACGGAGAAAAAATGCGGTATTTTAGACTTGAAAATTCAAGCTTTGACAGTGAGAAAATCGTCGAGCATAGGAGAAAAATAAACGAGCAGAATATAAAAGCTTACCGTCAAAGTGTGCGTACAAGCATTATAGTGGCTATCGTTTTTTTCGTTGCTTTTATTATATCTCTTGCGACAAATCTGTGGATAATGAAAAACGTTACTTATAACGGATTTTCAGTGTCTAATTTCTTAAGTAAACCACAAATGATTGTTTTCGCAATTTTAGTTGTCGTTTTTATATTTCGTGCTGTAAATTATCCGATTCGATGGAAAGCAAGAAAGCAATTAGGTAGCTATACTTGTTATCCAACGTATTATTATGGAGAATCGGTTGCTCCTTTTCGTGAGTATTACGGCTGGACAGAGCCTTGTGTAGTTACAAAATGCTACGATTCAAGCGATAAAGTATTTGCAAAGCGTGACGTGTGTATTTTTGTAGCCGACGGAGAGCTGCGGATTTCCGCCGATTTAAAGCACGGTTTTTCTTTTCGCGAAAAGGATTTAGGCTGCTATGCGTTTAAGCCTGACGAAATTTCGGTTAATTTAATTAATGAAAATAATATTTTAATTACCGAGTTAAAATCAAACGAGGTGTCCTTTCGCTTAGGTCGCAGAGCGAAAAGCTTTATAGAAAAGGACTTTTTGAAGCAATAAAAATATGGAAAATTCTATGAAAAAACAGATTGCATCTAAAAGATGGTTAATAACATATTTAATTATTTTAGTCGTTTTAATTGCGGGCGCTATATCGGGTGTTGGTACGGTAGTTTACGGAATTAATTTAAAAAATGGTGAAGCATTAACCGCGGGAATAGTTATATTGTTGATGATGCTACCTACTATGGGCTTGATTTTGTTTTGGCTAAACCGACGCGCGTGCTTTATTTGGATAGAGGACGGTTACTTAAAAAGCAGGGGCTTGCTTTTCGGGTTTAAAAGGAGCATACATAGAAAAGATGTTGAAGCGATAGGAATTACTCCTAACGGTAAAAAAATATACGTCATCAGCCCGACTATGCAGCAGTATATGCAGGGGGATATTTTATTTTCTAATAATGAAGAAAATGCAGAGGTGCTAAAAAGCTTTTGGAAAGCCGATATTTATCCGCAAAATGAATGTGAAAGCTGCGGCAAGCTTAAAACGGTGCGCGGCATTTCCAAAGATGAATATTTGAAAGCTATTTCTTATTTTCAAAGCCGATTGGAAAGCGGTGAGTACGAGCTTCTTAGTGGAACGTGCGATATTGATAAAATCGTTGATGAGGATGGCGAATGCTCTGACGATTGGTTTAATCATACTATAAAATGCAAAAAATGCGGTACGATTTTTTATTGCTTTTATGATGATGGTGACGGTCGCGGAAATATTACAAAGGTAAGCGCTTACGATTATAATAGGTTTATAGGCAGTTATTATGGGAGATAAATATGAAAAAAACCAATTCTATACAAATATTTAATATGAAGCTTTCGCCAAAGCCTTACGAAATGATAGCGAGTGGGCAAAAGACTATCGAGCTTCGATTGTATGACGAAAAGCGCAGTCAAATAAGGGAAGGCGACGTTATCGTTTTTACGCAGGCGTTTAGCGGCGACTCGGTTACAACAAAGGTTTTGGCGTTGCATAGATTTAAAAGCTTTGAGGAGCTGTATGCAGGCTTGCCTCTTTTAAAATGTGGATATACCGTGGAAAACATTAAGTCGGCAAGCTATCAGGATATGACGGCTTATTACTCATTAGAGGAACAGAAAAAATACGGCGTTGTCGGAATCGAGCTTTGCTTGATTAGTGAATAATTTATAAAAAAGGAGGCAATTGCCTGTGCTATCAATGATAATAACCGTAGTTCTTGGAATATTTCTTTGCGCTTTGGGAGCTATGAATATGCGAGGAAATCTATCCGCAATTCATTCATATCACAGAAACCGTGTGCGCGAGGAGGATAAGAAGCCCCTTGGACGCTTGATTGGAATAGGAAATATTATTATCGGAATTTCGCTTGCAATTTTTGGCGTTCTTACATACGTATTTGAGAGAACGCAAAGCACGGTTTATACCATAGTCGGATGCGTTGTTATAGGCGTAGGTCTTGTCGTAGGACTCGGCTTAAGCTTCTTTGCGATGATTAAATATAATAAGGGTATATTTTGATAAATTGCCTATCGGCATTAAAATAAAAAAGCAAGAATAGAAGGAAAGATCCTTTCACTCTTGCTTTTTTTGCGTTTTATTTAAATTATTCGGAAATTACCTCAACGCTCTCGATTACGATAGGCGTTGTGGGAACGTCCTGCATATACCAGCCGTAGTTTCCTGTTTCTGTGTTTGCAATTGCGTCAAGAACGTCAAAGCCGTCGGTAAGCTTACCGAATGCTGCGTACTGACCGTCAAGATGAGGCGAATCCTTATGCATTACAAAGAACTGCGAGGATGCCGAGTTGGGCATGCTTGTGCGAGCCATTGAAAGAACTCCGCGAGTGTGCTTTACGTCGTTTGCGGGGAAGCCGTTTGCTCTAAACTCTCCACGGATAGAATCACATTCGGTGTCCTGCATATCCTCGGTGTATCCGCCGCCTTGAATCATAAAGCCCTTGATTACTCTGTGGAATATAAGTCCTTCGTAAAAGCCCTGCTTTGCAAGCTTTACAAAGTTTGCAACCGTAATAGGTGCCTTTTGGGGATAAAGCTCTGCGGTCATAGAGCCTAAGCCCTTAACGTTGATTTTAATAATAGGATTTGTCATAGTCTGCTCCTCTTTTATTATTCATTTATTATATGCTGGTTATATATTATCTGACGCATCGTCAAGCCTATACGCAAGTCTGAAAAGCTCGTTTATGCGGTCCTGCCTTTTAGCGAGGTAGAGCCAACCGAAAAGTGCTTCCATACCCGTGGCGCTTCGGTATTCCGCCATAGTAGCCGATTTTGGGGTGTTAGAGTGCCCCATATTTCGACCGCGATGAAATACTGCCGTTTCCTCCTCGGTAAGAATATCTATAATGTTTTTCATAGCCTCGGCTTGTCGTGAGGCCTTAACAAACTGTAATGCCTCCTTGTTAAGCTTGGCGGAGGATGAAAAGCCCTTTTCCTTTACAAGATATTCTCTAACGCAAAGCTCGATAGCGCAATCTCCAAGATACGCAAGTGATGCGCTTGAATAGGTGTTTAAATTATTTGTCATAGCGTATTTTCCTTAAAATACAATTCGTTTTACGTCGGTTACACGCTTGGTGTCGGTGTCAAATGTAAATAGCGCTCCGTGCGCCTTTATCTCACCGTCGGCAACCGTAAAGCGTGAGGTTATCTTGGTTCGCATACGCTCTATAACCATAGAAACGTCGGAGCCGATAACACTGTTAACGGGACCCGTCATTCCTACGTCGGTTATATATCCGCTTCCGCGAGGTAATATCTTCTCGTCTGCGGTTTCTACGTGTGTGTGAGTTCCGAATATAACGTTAATTCTGCCGTCAAAATATCTTCCGATTGCAATTTTTTCGGAGGTCGATTCTGCGTGTAAATCCATAATGGAAACGTCGTAATTGCCTTTTTCACGCTCGAGTATCTTATCTACCGTTGCAAAGGGGCAGGCAAGGGATTCCATCATTACAGTTCCCAAAACGTTTATGCAAAGAACTCGCCATCCGCCGAGATTAAGTATGGTATATCCACCGCCCGGAGTGAGAGGGGGATAATTTGCGGGGCGTATTATTGCGTTACTGTCGCAAAGAAGGTTAAATATATTCTTTCTTCCAAACGCATGGTTTCCGAGAGTGATAATATCGGCACCCGACGAAAGAATTGTTTTTGCGTCACATTCGTCAACGCCGTATATATCGGATGCGTTTTCGCCGTTAACGACGACCACGTCTGCGCCAAGCGACTCTCGTGCGCTCCAAAGATTTTTTTCAAGATATGCGACGGCGCCTCTTCCAACAACGTCGCCAAGTGCAAGAATTTTCATAAGGGTAACTTTCTATATTTTTATTTTTCCACATTAAAGGAATTAACCGATAGAGCGGCAATTTTGCGCAAACTCTGACGGTGTCATATCGGTAAGATTTTTAAATACCTTGCAAAAATAGGATGCGTTTGCAAAGCCAACCGCAACGGCAATCTCCTCAATTGTTGCCGAGCTGTTAAGTAAAAGCTCCTTTGCCTTTTCAACTCTGTAAAGCTGAATGTAGTGCGCAGGTGGCATATTAAATACCGCAAGGAATATATTTCTGTAATATGTTTCGCCAATGCCCGATATTTCGGCAAGCATAGGAGTGTAAAGCTCTTGGCGATAGTAATTTGCCTCGATAAACTTCACCGAGTTGTGAATTATCGAATACTTACCCGCAAGGGAATAGTTAAATGCGTGTATCGTGGATATTTGCGTTATTAAGGAATAAAGCTCTGAAAAGCATTTTGAATAGTATGCAGGACCTCTTAAGCCGTAGAATTGCTTAAGATTTTTTGCAATTTTTAATATGCTTTTATCTCCAAGGGTCATATATTCACAAACTGCGCCCTCGGAAAAAAGCTCGGCTTGCTGCGTAGGGGAGATATCAAACTCTATAACCGTTGCCTCTCCCGCTTCTTCAACGGTAAGCCTGTATTCGCTTCCCTTTGCTATAAAAATAACGCTATCTGCGTTTGAGGTATACGCCTTGCCTTTAAACTCGTAGGTGGCGCTTCCGTTTTTTCTTATTATAAGCGTGGAATGTGCGGCGCTTGAGGTAAAGGACGAGTCGCTGGGAAGATTTACTCTTCGCACGTCGTCAAGCGAGGTAAAAATAAGACTTGAAATATCAAACTTTTTTGACATTTATATAAGGCTCTCTTTCAATTGATGTATTGTATATTTATATATGTATATAAAAGCACAGAAAAACGGAATTCCGCTCTCATAGCCGTCGGAATTCCGTTTAACATTTTAACATATAAGTCGATTTATGTCAATAATTATTTTTAAATTTTGTGTTGAAAAATACAAGAATTTTTTACTGTTTACCGTCGGCAAGGCTTTTTTTAATCGCCAAAAATGCCTCGTCGCTTATAATATGCTCCATTTTGCAGGCGTCGGAGGAGGCGACCTCTGCGGATACGCCGAGAGATATTAAAAATTGAGTTATTATGGTGTGGCGCTCGTATATGCGCTCTGCCGCCGCAATTCCGCTATCGGTAAGGGTAATATATCCCGAAGCATCAACGGTTATATAGCCGTTTCGCTTAAGTATTCCAATTGCGCGGCTAACGCTTGGCTTTGAGTAGCCCATACGCTCGCAAACGTCAATAGAACGCACCTTGTCGCTGTTTTGAGTTAGGACGTATATAGTTTCAATATACATTTCTCCCGATTCTTGAATAGACATACCAAAGCTCCTTTCGTTTTTTTGCACATAAATATTATAACACAAAAAAGCTAATTTGTAAAGAGTGAAAAAAATTAAAAAAATAAAAGAAAAATTTTGGAAAAATGTTGACAACTCAATAAAAATGGTGTATAATATCCACAGTTAGCAGTGGCTAACTCAAAAAATAACAGAATAGGAAAAAGTTTTATGAAGACCTTAAAGGATGCTAAGGTAGGCGAAACCGTCAAGGTTGTAAAGCTTCACGGTCAGGGCGCAATAAAGCGCAGGATCATGGATATGGGAATAACGAAGGGTGTGCAGATATACGTTCGTAAATTTGCTCCGCTTGGCGACCCTATGGAGCTTCAGGTAAGGGGATACGAGCTATCCCTCCGTAAGGCGGACGCCGATATGATTGAAATTGAGGAGATTAAGGGCTAAAATTTAAAGGGGCGTAGTAGCCCTGCGATTTTGTGCTTAAATGGTTAGCATAGGCTAACCGAGAACATTGTTTGAAAGGAATTTTTTATGGCAGAGAATTTAAGGATAGCCCTTGCGGGAAATCCGAACTGTGGAAAAACTACGCTTTTTAACGCACTTACGGGACTTAATCAGTACGTTGGAAACTGGCCCGGAGTTACCGTTGAAAAGAAGGAGGGAAGGCTAAAGAAGCACGATGGCGTTGTGGTTGTCGATCTTCCGGGTATATACAGTCTTTCTCCTTATACGCTTGAGGAGGTTGTGGCAAGAAATTATCTTACCGTCGAGCGTCCCGATGCAATAATTAATATTATTGACGGAACGAATATCGAGAGAAATCTTTATCTTACCACTCAGCTTATGGAGCTTGGAATTCCCGTGGTTGTTGCGGTTAATATGGTTGATATTCTTCGCAAGCATGGAGATAAGATAAATATAGAAAAGCTTTCCGAGCGCTTAAAGTGCCCTGTGTTTGAGGTTTCGGCGCTTAAGGGTACGGGTATAGAGGAGCTTTGCGAGTCGGCTATTGAGGCGGCAAAGCAAAAAATACGCTACCCCGAGCATATATTCTCGGGACTCTTAGAGCATGCGCTTGCGCACATAGAGGAGGCGGCGGTGCACGATCAGCCTCGCCAGCTTCACCGTTGGTACGCAATAAAAATATTTGAGCGCGACGAGATGGCGCTTAAGGAGCTTCAGCTATCCAAGGAAAAGCTTGAGCATATCGAGCAGGATATAAGCGAGGTTGAAACTATACTTGACGATGACTCCGAGAGTATAATTACCAACGAGCGTTATTTGTACGTTGCAAGAATTCTTGACGGCGTATATAAAAAGAAGCACGCAGATAGACTTTCAACGTCGGATAAAATAGACAACGTTGTTACCAACCGTTGGCTTGCACTTCCGATATTTGCGCTTTTGATGTTCCTCGTTTACTTCGTTTCGATAGGCTCGGTTGGTGCGTTTACTGTTGACTTTATGAATGAGGGCGTGTTTGGCTCCTTCTCGGCATCGGCGGCGGACGGAATTTTACCCGAATTTATGTCGTCGTGGGTGTCGGTCCCTGAGCTTTTTGATATGCTTTTGCTTGACGCTGCGGGCGAGCCTACCGTTCCCGATTGGCTCTATTCGCTTATTCAGGATGGAATTATAGGCGGTGTCGGCGCAGTGCTTGGATTTGTTCCGCAGATGATAATTCTCTTTACGTTTTTGTCATTCCTTGAAATGTGCGGATATATGTCAAGAATTGCCTTCGTTATGGATAAGGTTTTCCGCAAGTTCGGTCTTTCGGGTAAATCCTTTATTCCACTTCTCGTTGGCACGGGATGCTCGGTGCCCGGAATTATGGCAAGCCGAACGATTGAAAATCTTCGTGACCGCAGAATGACGGTTATTACCACAAGCTTTATTCCTTGTAGCGCAAAGCTTCCCGTTATAGCACTTATCTCGGGAGTTATTTTTGGCGACAACGCATTGTCGGCGGCTCTTATTTCTGTAAGCGCATTCTTTGTTGGAATAGTTGCGGTAATTCTTTCGGGAATTATACTTAAAAAGACGAAGCTTTTTGCGGGCGACGCCGCTCCCTTTGTTATGGAGCTTCCCGCATACCATATGCCCACGGCAAAAAATCTGCTTCGCACAATAGGCGAGCGTGCGTGGTCCTTTATTAAAAAGGCGGGAACGGTTATTTTGCTTTCGGCAATAGTTCTTTGGTTCTTGCAATACTTTGGTTTTGAGGGCGGTGCGTTCGTTGCCGTTGAGGATGCCTCAAATTCGCTTCTTGCTTATATAGGCAGACCCCTCTCGTATTTGTTTATCCCGCTTGGATTTGGATTTTGGCAGGCGGCGGTTGCGGTTATTACAGGACTTATTGCAAAGGAAAACGTAGTTGCAACTCTCGGAGTTCTTTACGGTGCGGCAGAGGTTTCGGAAAACGGCGCAGAGGTTTGGAGCGCATTTAGCGGCTCGCTTGGCGCAACACCTCAAATTGCGGCAATAGCGGCATTCTCATTCCTCGTGTTTAATCTTCTTTGCGCACCCTGCTTTGCGGCGGTTGGCGCTATCAAGAGGGAAATGAATAGCGGAAAGTGGACCTTGTTTGCTCTTGGCTATCAAACGGCGCTCGCTTATGCATTTTCGCTTGTTATATATCAATTCGGTACGTTGTTCGTTGGTGGATTTGGCGCTCATGGTATGGTGCTTAGCATAGTTGGACTTGTTGCCGCAATCGCAGTGTTGATATTCGGTGGATATATGCTCTTCCGTCCCGATAAGAATTTAAAAAAATCAAAAGCTAAATAAATTAATATAAAGGAGTATTACTATGTGGAAAACGGTTTTAGTTGTCGCAGTAATAATCGCTATCATCGCTCTTGCCGTTTTTTCAATCGTAAGAGATAAGAAAAAGGGTAAATGCTCCTGCGGTAATTCCTGCTCCTCATGCGCTATGAACGGCGCGTGTCATAAGAAATAGTTAATAATTTTAAAAAATGTGGGGGAAGAAACTTTCTTAAAAGAAAGGTTTCTTTCCCCAAAACCCCTATCTTCAAAGAATTTTGAAAAAGGGGGTTATTTTTTTGTCGTAATTAGTGCGCTGGACAGTTGAATGTGGTGTGTCCGCACCGCACCCAAGTGGGAAGTTTTTAGTCAAGTTTTTTTCAAAAAACTTGCGAGGGTTTGGGGCGAGTAGCCCCATAATACGGCGTTTCTTTTTGCCAAGCTTTTTCTTTGCGCCTCTTGTGCCAAAGAAAAAGCGGTATTGTGAGGTATATGCTTTTAAGCGGGCGACCGCAGGTCGCTCCTACGCCGTATTATCATCATTTTGCGGTAGGGGCGAACTGTGTTCGCCAGCTCGCATCGAATTTATTCAACATAATAATAGAACGAACAATGTTCGCACTGTATCTTGGTTGTAGGGACCGGCGTCCTCGACGGTCCAAAAAAGAATAAATTTTTATGTTGTTATAAATCAACGAAAACGCAAGCAGATATGCGGTAGGGGAGGGGCTTGCTCCTCCCGAAAATAATAAAATTTACATTTGTTTAAATTGGACAGTCGAGGACGCCTGTTCCTACGTTTTATGCGGTGTGTTGCAGGAGAATAAACGTGATTTTTATTATTTCCGCTTTCCCTTAAATACGATAGATGCGATAAAACCAAAAATAAGAGCGGCGGAAATTCCTGCGGCGGCAGAGGATAGAGGCCCTGTGAGAGCGCCAAGCAAGCCTTGCGAGGATACCGCTTCACGAACGCCTTGCGCTATAAGATTACCAAAGCCCGAGAGCGGCACCGTAGCGCCCGCACCCGCAAGCTCAACAAGCGGAGGGTAGAGCCCGAGTGCGCCGAGGATAACACCGATTACAACAAAGCTAACTAGTATTCGAGCAGGTGTTAGCGAGGTTTTGTCAAGCAGTATCTGTGCGATAACGCAAAGTGTGCCACCGACGGTAAATGCAAGTAAGAGTCTTAAAAAAATCTCCATAGTCACCTCACTTAGGTTGCCGAAAAGCGCAAAAGATGCGCAACGGCGGGAATTGAAAATCCTTGCTGGATGCTTGATGGGCTCATCATAGCGCCCGTGCCGATAAGGAGAATATCGGATGCGTCGCCACTCTCGAGTAGAGGTAACAGATAAGAGGAAAGCACCACCGCAGAGCAGCCGCACCCCGAGCCACCTGCGTGCTTATCCTGCGCCTCGCAATCGTAAATAAGCGTACCGCAATCGGCGTAATTAGCCCTTATGTCAAGCCCCTCGGCGTAGAGTAGCTCGCAAAGAATAGAGCCACCCTCCTTACCAAGGTCACCTGTGACTATCATATCAAAATCGCTTGGAGAATAGCCCGACGAGGCAAAATAACGTAAGATAGTGTCTGCGGCGGCGGGCGCCATAGCCGCTCCCATATTGGAGGCGTCGGTGATGCCCTTGTCAACGACTATTCCGGGGAGTGCCTCGGTAATTTGAACCCTGCCACCGTTAGAAATAATAAACGCTCCCGCTCCGGTAACGGTCCACTGAGCCGTGGGGGAGCGTTGCGCACCGTATTCAATAGGCGCTCTGTACTGTCGCTCGGCGGCGCAATAATGCGAGGAGGTTACTGCGGCGGCACGGCTAAAGTACCCTGCCGAAACGCAAGCCGAGGCAAGCAATATACTCTCGGCGGCGGTAGAGCAAGCGCCGTACAGACCAAAGTAGGGAATGTCAAAATCAAGCAAGCCGTAGGACGAGCCAACGCATTGGTTTAGGAGATCTCCCGCAAAAATTGCGTCTATAGAGCGCTCGGAGAGTGACAGCTTTGAGAGAGCCGTATTAAACGCAAGCCGTTGCATCTCGCTTTCGGCTTGCTCCCAGGTGTTCATTCCGAATTTGTCGCTCGGATCGTGTATGTCAAAGTATTCGCCAAGCGGTCCGTCATACTCGTTTTTACCCACTACCGATGCGCTTGAGACCACGGTCGCTCCGTCGAATTTTAATATTTTGCTTTGCATAATATACTCCTGAATATAATTTAATTATATTGTTATGCAAAAACGCAAAAATATACCTTGAATATTTAAATTCCGTATGAAGGATGTCAGTATTTTTTATCTATGAATAATGAAAAATACAATAATTTATTAGAAAAATATATTGTTGATCCATACGCCGAGCAAGAAATTATAAAATCTTAAAATGCAATTTTGATATTTTTTCCGCACTTCTTATGAGGTGCGGAGTTTTTTATTTATTTTTGCAAATACTAATTTAAAAAACGAACAATCGAGGTGCTTATGTGTACGGCTGTTTGCTATAGAAATAATACTTCATATTTTGGCAGAAATTTAGATCTTGACCGTGGATACGGCGAGCGAGTTGTCATCACTCCGCGTAATTTTGAAATTAAAATGCGATGCTTAGAGTCACTAAGGTTGCACTATGCTATGATTGGTATGGCGTGCGTAATTGATGATTTTCCGCTGTATTTTGAAGCGACGAACGAAAAAGGACTTAGTATTGCGGGCTTGAATTTTCCCGAAAATGCGGTATATTACGATTTTGCGGAGGGAAAATATAACGTCACTCCTTTTGAATTCATTCCGTGGATCTTGGCGCAATGCTCGTGTGTAGATGAGGTAAAAGCTCTTATTGACAAAATGAACTTGGTAAATATCAATTTTAGTGAGAAGCTTCCGTTATCCCCTCTGCATTGGATGATAAGTGATACGGAGCGGAGCATAGTGCTTGAGCCCTTAAGTGACGGACTTAGAATATACGATAACCCATTTGAGGTGCTGACCAACAATCCGCCGTTTGATTTTCATAGGATAAACGTGAGCAATTATATGGGACTTTCGGTTGGCAAGGCAAATTCTCGATTCGGTGCCGAAATACCGATGAAAAACTATAGCCTTGGTATGGGAGCGATTGGCTTACCGGGGGATTTTTCAAGCGCATCGAGATTTGTCAGAGCGCTTTTCGTAAAGGAAAATTCGGTGTCTGAAAATGATGAAAAATCAAACGTTGCTCAGTTTTTTCATATTTTAAATTCGGTTGCGATGCCAAGAGGATGTGTTTTGGCAGAGGGGGGCTTTGAGTATACTCGATATAGCTGTTGCTGTAATCTTGAAAGGGAAATGTATTATTATACAACCTACGATGATTTTTCAATTAAATCGGTGAATATGCATGGGTTTGATTTAAACGGTAGGGAGCTATACCTTCCAAGCGTGAATAAATAGAAAAAATTATATTCTTATGCAAAATCATTAAAATATGCCTTGACTTTTTATTTTTATATGTTAAAATATAATTGTATATATAAAATAATATTATTTTTTGGAGGAATTTAAAATGCTTGATACACATGAGAAGCAATATCACATAGGGGTAACCTCGGCTGAGGTTGGAAAATACTGCATTATCCCCGGTGACCCCGGCAGATGCGAGAAGATTGCATCATTTCTTGACAACCCTTACCACGTTGGAATGAACAGAGAGTACAATATTTGGAACGGATATCTTGAGGGCGAGCTTGTTACCGTTTGCTCTACGGGTATCGGCGGACCCTCTACTGCTATTGCTGTTGAGGAGCTTGTTGCTTGCGGCGCAGAAACCATTATAAGAATCGGCACCTGCGGCGGTATCTCCCTTGACGTAAAGTCGGGCGACGTGGTTATCGCAAGCGGTGCGGTTAGACAGGACGGAACCTCGCATGAGTACGCTCCCTCAATTTTCCCCGCAGTTGCGGATGCAAACGTGCTTTTTGCTCTTGCAAAGGCGGCAAAGAACCTTGAATATGACAATCATATAGGCATTGTTCAGGCAAAGGATAGCTTTTACGGTCAGCATAGTCCTCACAGAATGCCCGTAGAGAAGCATCTTCTTGAGCAGTGGGAGGCTTGGAAGCGTCTGGGCGTGCTTGCAAGTGAAATGGAGGCTTCAACGCTCTTCACCGTCGGCGCGACGCTCGGCGTGCGCTGTGGTGCGGTATTCCACGTAGTATGGAATCAGGGGCGCGCAAACCTCGGACTTGACACTGACGAAAAC
>JAZRAJ010000101.1:0-9199 GCA_045634485.1 Eubacteriales bacterium
CCAAAATAAAACTCGTAAATTACGGACATACCGTCCGCGCAAGAAATTACACGGACGGCAGTTTTATTATTTATTATTCTTTGCATCAACCATAGCCTGAAGCTTGATGGGCAGACCGTAGAGGTTGATAAAGCCTTCGGAATCCTTCTGGTTGTAATCGCTCTCACCGAAGGTTGCGATCTCCTCGCTGTAGAGGGAGTAGGGACTCCACACGCCTGCGTTGATCATGTTACCCTTGTAGAGCTTGAGTCTTACCTTACCTGTAACGTTCTCCTGTGTCTTGTCAACAAATGCAGAGAGAGCCTCACGGAGAGGTGTGAACCACTGACCGTTATAAACGAGATCTGCAAATGTTACGGCAAGCTCAGCTTTCTTGTGAGCCGTGTACTTATCAAGACATACAGTCTCAAGGTAGTTGTGAGCCGCGTAAAGAATTTCTCCACCGGGAGTTTCGTAAACACCGCGACACTTCATACCAACAAGACGGTTTTCTACGATATCGAGAAGACCAATACCGTTCTCCCCTCCTACCTTGTTAAGAGCAAGGATGATTTCCTTTGCGCTCATCTTTTCGCCGTTAAATGCAACGGGACGACCCTGCTCAAAGTCGAGAGTAATATATGTGGGAGCATCGGGAGCCATTATGGGAGAAACGCCCATTTCAAGGAATCCTTCCTTTTCGTACATAGGCTCGTTACCTGCATCTTCAAGATCAAGTCCCTCGTGGCTAAGGTGCCAAAGGTTCTTATCCTTAGAGTAGTTGGTTTCACGGTTTATCTTAAGAGGAACGTTGTGTGCCTCTGCGTATTCAATTTCTTCCTCACGGGACTTAATATCCCACTCACGCCAAGGAGCGATGATAGGCATATCGGGTGCGAATGCCTTAATGGTAAGCTCAAAGCGAACCTGGTCATTACCCTTACCTGTGCATCCGTGACAAATAGCGTCTGCGCCCTCTGCTAAAGCGATTTCAACAATTCTCTTTGCGATAACGGGACGTGCGAAGGATGTACCAAGAAGATATTCCTCGTACTTAGCGCCTGCCATAACGGTGGGAATTACATAATCGTCAACGAACTCGTTTGTAAGGTCCTCAACGTAAAGCTTAGAAGCACCCGTTTTGATTGCCTTTTCCTCAAGCCCCTCAAGCTCGTCTGCCTGACCTACGTTTCCACTTACTGCGATAACCTCACAGTTGTTGTAGTTTTCCTTTAACCACGGAATGATTATTGATGTGTCAAGTCCTCCGGAATATGCGAGAACTACCTTTTTAATATTGCTCTTATCCATTTTTCCTCCCGCCCAAATGGGCTTATGTAATATTTTTTTGCAAATTGTATATTATTCAATCAACTGTGTATATTATACAACGAATATGACTTTTTGTCAATAGTCGATTTGCATATATTTGAGCAATTTAAATCGTTTTTTATTGTCGAAAATCGCTCATAAACAAATACTAATATAATATTATTATATATTTATTTAATTATATAGGCAAAAAACGCATTTACTTTCAAAAATATGAATATTTATGCACATTTTATGAATAATAATACATAATATTAAACAAAGCACAAATGCAGATTCTTAAAATTTGCAATTTGTGCTTTAAAAAATGATATTATTTAAAAATATTTAAATTTCGAAGTCTACACAGCTTCTTGAAGCTGTGTAAGGGCGAACGAATTCGTTTGCTACCGCTTGATGATCGGGATGAATTGCGTAAGACTTTAACGCCTCAAAGCTTTCAAGCGTACTATCAAGCATCAATTCCCCGTTAGAGGTGGGGAGAAAATCAATTTCTACCTTTAAATCAATAAGTCCTTCAACCTTGCCAACAAGCGCCTCGAGATTCTTCTTTGCTTCAAGCTTAACCTTTTGCTTTTCTTCTACCAAAAGAGTATCCTTAAGAGTCCAAATTATTATGTGCTTAACCATAAAATACCTCGATAATTAGCGAATAGCCTTCTTTTTAACAACGTCTACAATACGGATTATTGCAGGAGTTAATATAATATTGATTATAAATTCTATTAAGAAATTCAATCCCGCAAGTCCGAGAAGAATGTATACTATAAGTGCTTGTCCTCCTGCCCATACCGTTAATGTTTCCTTAAAGAACAACAGCATTCCGATTACGAAGGTTGTTGTATTAACGATGGGCGCTAACATAGCGGCAAGTGCCGTAGCAAAGACCTTTTTAGTAACGCTCATTGTTTTTTTACCGCTTATAGCCGAGTAAACCACTGCAGGCACAAATCCTGCTAAAACACCCTTAAGAAGGCAAAGAAGAGCCGTAAGTATGGGATTTGCATTCCAAAGTATATTTCCTCCGGGGTCGAGTGCCGTAATGCAGTTTATCATTACTATCAAGCCGAAGGTAAATCCAAGTATCGCTCCTCCCTTTTTACCAAAGAGAATCGCTCCGATAACAACGGGGATTAACGTAAGCGTTATCGAAACCATTCCACCAATAGGGGGGATTAACGCGCTTATGATTTGAAGAACTACTACAAGCGCCGCAAGCATTGCAAGCTGTACTAATTCTAAAGTTTTTTGCTTTTGAGATTTTCTTGCTCTGTTCATGCTATACCTCCAATAATAAAAATTATATTTCCGCTATAACTTCAACCTCAACGAGTACGTTTTTGGGAAGCGTCTTTGCCGCAACGCATGAGCGTGCGGGCTTTGATGTAAAATATTCTGCATAAACCTCGTTAAATGCTGCAAAATCGTTCATATCCGCAAGAAAGCAAGTTGTTTTAACTACCTTCTCAAATGAGCTACCCGCCTCGTCAAGAATAGCGGAAATGTTTTTACATACCTGCTCGGTTTGACCTATAATATCTGTCGCCTCAACCTGAGAGGTTTCGGGAACTATTGGAATTTGTCCCGATGTAAAAAGCATATTGCCTACCTTCATAGCCTGCGAATATGGACCGATTGCCTCGGGCGCGTTTTTAGTATATATTTTTTCCATTAGTATCTCCTTTAAAAAATAAAAACCGCAATCCCTTGCGAATTGCGGTCAGTTGGCGGAGAGAGAGGGATTCGAACCCTCGTGTGCGTTAGCACAAACTGATTTCGAGTCAGCCCCGTTATGACCACTTCGATATCTCTCCAATTTTAATGTTACTTTTTTGCAACATTAGAATTATATCATAAAATTTTATAAAAATCAATACCTTTTTAATAAAAATAAAATGTTTTTGATGATTTTTTTAATTATTCGATATTATTACTAAAAGTATCATACAACTTTACCAATCCTGCACTAAGTAATGCACCACCAATAATATCAGTAATCCAATGCACACCCGATATAATTCTGCCTATTACCATAAAAGCCGTGAAGAGTATAATTAAGGTGTTGACGCAGCATTTGGCAAAATCACTTTTTATGCGTTTGTTGAGTTGCATCGCAGTTGTTGGCATTACACACATAACCAACATTGTTGTTGAAGATGGATATGAGGATTCGAGATAGCCGTCAATAAGTGTGGGTCTATAATTTATTATGATTATTTCAAAAAATACATATGCGAAAATTACGGCAATATAAAATATGCCAAGAGCAAGAATGCTATAATCCACTTTCCATATTTTTTTACGTTTTATCCATTGTATCACTCCTAAAATTGCAAAGCCAAAAGCTATTGCAATCGGCACAAGCCCTAACCAATCGGTTATTACATAAAGTGTGATATTTACCCCGGTAAGCTCGTGAACAAATCGGTTTAATGTTGCAAATCCGACCTTAGAGCCTTCAGGACCTATTGGCTTTACTTCAACTACGCTGATTAATAACGTCCACAGTACAAAGGATATGAGTAATACTGTAGAAATCAATATTTTTTTCTTTTTCATCTTTTCTACCCTCTTAAATTAAATTTAGGCATCGCCCAAATTTAGTTTAAACGAGGATAGAATAAAATTCAAGAAACGAGTTGTGTCAGTCGTGACACGATTAGTGTCACACGGGTTTTATCCGCATTACAGACTTGATTAGAAGTAAGCAAAACGCAAATACAGCCGCATAAGGTTGCTTACTAACTATAAACAATAGTACGGCGATTACTCCGAAAGTTAATGATAATTTTGTCTTTATATTTGCCCACGTTGGTGATGAATTATTTTGTAACACAAGCAATAAAACACCCCAAAAGAAAATCAAAGCAACGATGACAATATAGAAGATTTTTAAATAAAGAGAAACCCCGTCAAGCAATAATAAAGTTGTTTCGCTAATTACACCGTTTTTATTTACTCCGAACAGGGGGAGAAAAAGCAATAGTATGACAGAAATGTCAAGTAAGCCAAACGTTAAATCACAAAAATGATTTTTGGTTTGCCTTTGTTCTTCCTTCGCTATAGTTAATATTTCATCTGTAGACAGAAGGTCGTCAACGGTTATAGAAAAAAATTGTGAAATTGCTTTAAGTGAGTCAATGCTTGGATGGCCTCTACCCGATTCCCATTTTGAGATGGCAGTTCTGGATACATAAAGCTTTTCGGCAAGCTCCTCCTGCGTTAGACCACTTCTCTTTCTTAATTCCTGAAGCTTTTCGTTAAATTCCATATAGTTTATATTCCTTTGGGGTTATAATTTATATTTAAGCTACTTTGATTAAATTCTCTTTTTTACAATTATACCATATTTTTTTCATTATTTCAAGCAAAGATATCTTGAAAAGCTTAATCTTTTTTGTTATAATTAATACAATGATTATTTTGGGAGTTCTACCTATGAAATTCACAAGCAAAAGAAAAATTTTAATAGCCTTAGCGTCAATTGTTTGCGTCATAGCTCTTATTATTGGCGCTTTTGGAATATATGTTTTGGATTACTATCACACAGACGAGGGTGCTATTGCTATGTTCTCCGATAGCGACGGAATATCTACCTATGCGTTAGATAATGGTAGCATTGTCTTTGAGCCACAAAACGCTTCGATTGGATTTATTTTTTATCCGGGAGGTAAGGTTGAGCATAATGCATATCAACAGCTTATGGCTTCTCTTGCAAGAAATGGAATTTTATGTGTTCTTGTAAAAATGCCGTTTAATTTGGCGATATTTAATGTCAATGCCGCAGATGCTATCAAGGAAGAATACCCACAAATAAAAAATTGGTATATTGGTGGTCATTCGCTTGGCGGATCTATAGCGGCAATACATATATCGAAAAATATTGATACATATAGCGGGCTCGTTTTGTTAGGCTCATATTCAACATCGGATATTTCTAATTCCAATTTTAACGTTCTTTCGATATATGGTAGTGAGGACAGGGTTTTAAATCTTACAAAATACGAGGAAAATAAACCTAATCTTCCAAATGATTTTACTGAGGTAATTATTGACGGTGGTTGCCATGCTTATTTTGGCGTATACGGTCCTCAAGAGGGGGACGGAGAACCAACTATTTCTAATTCCGAGCAAATTCGAATAACCGTTGATGAAATAATAAAAATGATACGGGAAAGAGGTTGAATCTATGATTTGTGATTTGCATATACATTCGATATATTCCGACGGAACCTCAACACCTTGTGAGATTATAGAAAAATCAATAGAGCTGGGGATTTCTGCTATAGGGCTTACTGACCATAATACTGTTGACGGATTACCATTTTTTGAAGAAGCAGCTTTAGGTAAAAATATTGATATCGTACTCGGGACAGAATTTTCGGTTGATTATAACGGCAAGGAGCTTCATTTGCTTGGACTCTTTATAAATCCTGAGCATTTTAATAAGATTTCTGCTTTAATGAGCGATGTTATGGAACTTAAGGAGCAAAGTAACATTGACTTGGTTAGCGCTCTTGTTGCGGCGGGATTTGACCTTGATTATAATGAGATAAAAAGAAATACTCCAAACGGTAAAACCAACCGTGCGCATATCGCAACCGCTATGATGAATAAGGGGTATGTTTCCTCGGTTAACGAAGCCTTTAAGACATATCTTTCCAAGGATGGTATCTATTACAAGGAGCCAAAAAGAATAGATGTTTTTGAAATGATTGATTTTATAAAATCAATCGGTGCCGTGTCGGTTCTTGCGCACCCATTTCTTAATCTTTCCGAGGAAGAGCTTTCTTCCTTTTTACCGATTGCAAAGCAAAGAGGTCTTGACGGAATGGAGTGCTATTATTCCTTATATGACGATGAAACTATAACCGCCTCCCTGTGGTTAGCCGACAAATTTGGGCTTTTGCCAAGCGGTGGAAGTGATTTTCATGGCTCACGCAAGCCCGACATTGAACTCGGTATAGGTAAAGGAAATTTAAAAATACCTTATGAATGGTATTTGGAATTAAAGAAAAAATCCAAATAGTCACAAGAGCAGGATACTGTTTTGTACCCTGCTCTGTTTTTGTTATAGCTCGTCTAACGTTCCAAAACGATACCCACGTGATTTTAATTCTACAATTACATCCCTTAGAATCTCTGCATTGGTTTTGGAGGTCGGATGCAACAGCATTATTTCGCCGTTGTGCAAATTAGCGAATATTTTTTCCTTGGCATATTCTGCAGACGGTTGCTTTTGGTTATCCCAATCCTCGTAAGCAAAGCTCCAAAATATCGTTTTGTATCCAAGCTCGTTAATATATGATAGGCTTTCCTCGCTAAATTTTCCCTCGGGTGGACGAAAATATTTTTGCATTTCCTGGCCCGTAAGGTCGCGGTAGAGATTTTCAAGTTTGCTCAATTCTAAGGCGATTTCTGTTTTATCCGCCTTAGATATATCAATATGCTTTGACGTATGATTGCAGACTAAATGACCGTCCTCCGCCATTTTCTTTACCACCTCGGGCGATTTTATAATGAGATTACTCAGTATAAAAAATGCGGCACTTACGCCTTCTTCTTTAAGAGTTTTTAAAATACTATCGAGATTTTCATTTGAGTATCCCGCGTCGAATGTCAGATAGATAACTTTATCGCCGCATTCATCACCGAAATTTTTATTGATATAAAATGCATTGTATTTTTCTATAAAGCTATATCTTAGGTCAGTTGATGGTTGCTTATTTTCCTTATTTCTAATAACGTACCAGCCGTAAGCTTCGGCGGAAATATTAAACGAAAGCGTTAAAATAAGCATTAAAGTTAATAAGAGTGTAATAATTTTTTTTATTTTTATCACCCCCTTACGTAGTTTTTGCAAATGAATCAATAATAAACGATGAAAAAAGCACCAAGAAAATTCTTGATGCTTTTTAAAATTTTAATTAATAAAATTAATAAAACGTTGCTACCTCTTGAGAGGGCTTAACGGCAAAGTCCGTGCTTTCAACGTAAAGAACTGGGCCTTTTCCTCTATAAAGCTTATGAGGTTCGATTTTAATAACGCCCTTTAGCGTTACCCAATCTCTTGATTTTAATTTGCAATCATCCTTAAAAATCGCTATCATTCCGCTAAATTGAATATCATCGACACAGCAGGTCATTACGTGTCTGCCGACAACTGCGGAGTTTTTAGGGAGGTTGGGATCTCTTGCTACAATTGCCTTAAATTTTACGCTCTTATTATGGTATTTTTCTAATTCCTCGGAGAGATCTCTATACCAAAGCGCATAATCATTATCCTCGATAGCGATTATGGGAGCATCGATATCAAAGGGCAACGGATCCTCGATGTCATCATATTCAACATGACCGTCGGGATAATCGTAAACAATTTGATTTCTGCGTGAAATGCCCTTAATAATTTTGTGTACCTCTTCCTTATCAAGGTCGTCGCTAACACGGTTTAAAACCACCATTTCGGCATCCTTTATCTTATCAAACATAAGCTGACGCATATTGTTATTGTAGTTAATAAATGTGTTTGCATCGGCGAACATCATATTTTGGTAGATACCCCAGTTGCTTGGCATTGCGTTGTATAAGGTTTGCAATAGCCACATACCGTTATATTCAACGATGATTCTGTCTATTTTTTTGCCCTTTGTAATTGTTAAAAGATATTCCTCGGTAAGGTCACTTTCATTCTCTATTGTGTAAATTGTTACGTTTTTACCCCAAAATGCCGAGGGATCGTATTCCTCAATTCCCTCCTCACAAAGTAACAAAAGAGTTTTTTCGCCTGTGTTAAAGTTTTGATCCGCCAAGGATTCTTGAATTATAGTAGTTTTTCCGCCCTCCAAGAAGCCGGTAAAGATATATACTGGAAGCTGTTGCATAATTTACTCCTATTATAATCCAAATAACTCGGCAATTGCATCCTCGTTGATGTTAGCGCCGATAACGCAAATTTTACCGATTGACGAGGGACTTCCGAGTCTTACGTCGGGCTCCTCAGGCACGTAATCAAAGTATATCCAAGAGCCGTCAAGAGATTCAACTATTCCCTTTGCTCTCAAGATTAAGCCGAATTTTTCGGCATTCTCAAGTGCCTTAAGTGCGTTTGAAATATCCTCAACAGAGTATTTTTTAACAGTCTCTCTTCCCCAGCTTGTGAAAACCTCGTCTGCATGATGATAGTGATGTCCGTGCTCGTGGCAATCACATTCGCCGTGGTCGTGATGATGCTCATGATGACAACACTCGTGCTCATTATGCTCGTGATGATGGTGATGCTCGTGCACGTTGCAGTCACAGTCATCGTGATCGTGATGATGGTGATGATGCTCATGATCGTGGTGACAGCACTCGTGCTCAGCATGATGATGCTTGTGATGATGTTCATGATGATGGTGTCCGTGATGATGACCGCAAACAGGACATTCATCCTCCTCTATAAGCTCCTTTATATGAGCGTCAAGAGTATTTTTCTTTTCAATAGCCTCTATAATATCCTTAATATCAAGCTTATCGTAGGGAGTGGTTATAATAGTAGAGGTAGCATTCTTCTCACGAACTAAGTGCAATGCCTCGTGAAGCTTCGCCTCGGTGGTTTTATCGGTGTGACTAAAAACGATGCATCCTGCGTTTGAAATTTGGTCGTTGAAAAATTCTCCAAAGTTCTTCATATACATTTTGCACTTGTTAACGTCAACAACTACGGTAGCGCTATTTAATACCGCACCGTCAAGGCTTGCCGCCTCAACCGCCTTTATAATGTCGCTAAGCTTACCAACACCCGAGGGCTCAATAAGAATTCTGTCGGGAGCAAAGTCTGCCTTTACCTTTTTAAGCGCCTCACTAAAATCGCCAACGAGTGAGCAACAAATGCATCCCGAGTTCATCT
>JAZRAJ010000102.1:0-38975 GCA_045634485.1 Eubacteriales bacterium
CAAGAAAGAATTTCAAATTTTGGTGGCAAGCTCTATATGGAGTTTGGCGGTAAGCTTTTTGACGATTATCACGCCTCCCGCGTGCTTCCCGGCTTCTGCCCCGACAGTAAAATAAAAATGCTTCTTAGCTTAAAGGATGATGCCGAGGTCATCGTTACCGTTTCGGCAACCTCAATTGAGCAAAACAAAATACGTGGCGACCTTGGCATAACCTACGATATGGACACGCTCCGCCTTATCGATGCCTTTGGCGAGATTGGTATTGCCGTTGGAGGCGTTGTTATAACTCAGTACACTAATCAACCCGCAGTTGATACCTTTATTAAGAGATTGCAAAATCTCGGAATGAAGGTTTACAAGCACTATCCCATTGACGGCTACCCCACGAATATAAAAAAAATTGTTAGCGACGATGGCTACGGTAAAAACGAATACGTTGAAACCTCACACTCACTTGTAGTAGTTACAGGTCCCGGACCCGGAAGCGGTAAAATGGCTACCTGCCTTTCTCAGCTTTACCACGATAATAAGCGTGGCATAAAGGCAGGATACGCTAAATTTGAAACCTTCCCTATTTGGAATCTGCCACTAAGACACCCCGTTAATATGGCGTACGAGGCGGCAACCGTTGACCTTAACGATGTTAATATGATAGACCCCTATTACCTTGAGGCAAACGCAGCAACTGCGGTTAACTATAACAGAGATATTGAGATATTCCCCGTGCTTCGCGCTATATTTGAGAACATCTACGGCGAGTGCCCCTATAAATCTCCCACAGATATGGGCGTTAATATGGCGGGCTTTTGCATAACCGATGATAACGCCGTATGCGAGGCGGCTAAAATGGAAATCGTTCGCCGCTATTACGACACTCTTTGCAGAAAGAGAACCGGAATTGCCGACGCCGAGGAAATATACAAGGCAGAGCTCATTATGAAGCAGGTAAACGTTGATACCTCGTTTAGAAAAGTGGTTGCACCCGCACTTGAGAAGGCAGAGCGCACAGGCGCTCCCGCCGTTGCAATAGAGCTTTCCGACGGAAGAATCGTTACGGGAAAGACCTCTAAGCTTATGGGCGCATCTGCGGCTTGCTTACTTAACGCACTAAAATGCCTTGGCGACATTGACGATGATTATCCGCTTCTCCCTGTTGAAGTAATCGAGCCTATCCAGCACCTAAAGATAGATAATCTCGGGAACCATAATCCAAGACTTCACGCAGATGAAATTCTTATTGCTCTTGCAATTTCGGCTAACACCTGCGAGCTTTCAAAAAAGGCTATGGAGCAGCTCCCAAAGCTTAAGGGATGTCAATCGCATCATAGCGTTATGGGCGCAACCGTTGACGTTGGAATTTACAAAAAGCTTGGTATGAACGTTACCGCCGAGCCTGTCTATGCGACGAAAAAGCTTTATCATAAATGACATCAATACAAAAACGCTCAACGGCACAAGCCGTTGAGCGTTTTTCTTATATAAATTTTAAAATATCATCAATTTCTTTTCTTTGTGGCTTTTCGGGAGTAGTTGCTCGCTTTCCAACCGCTATAACCGACATTATCGCTTCATCGTCGGGAATTGCAAAAAGCTTTTTCAGTGCGTCAACGTCACGAAGCCCCATTATAAGCGTATCATAGCCAAGCTCTCGAGCCATGAGCAACAAATTTTGATTTTGAAGCCCAAGGTCATATGCACCCCAAGCATCGCCGTTTGCATCTGTTGCGTTGCCCTCGCCGTCGTGTCCCGAAATTTTCGTTTTGTACGTTGCTACTATATATGCCGCCGCATTTTGCGTTCTGTCAAAATTAAAGCCCGGAAGAGCCTGTCTTACCCTTTCCACGCCATCCTTTGTTATCGCCGCATAGTATCTTCCCGTTTGAGAATTTTTCCACGACGGTGCTTGTTGAGCGGCGTAAACCATTTTTTTGATATCATTTTCCGATATTTCAACGCCCGATGCATAATTTCTTATGCTTCTGCGCTCCTCTAAAACTCTTAAAAGCTCCATTATACGCAAAGCCTCTTGCTTTCCTTTTTTATTCTCTTCTTCATTTTACGAAGATCGCCAAGCATCTTAAAGGTATCCTTTATGACGTTAACGGTGGATTCCCTATGATTTACTATTTTTACGGGAAGCTCAATTATCTTATAGTCAAACTTCTGCGCCCAAAGTATACTCTCAAAATCAAAGGCAAAGCCATCAACCTTACAGCGCTCAAAAATTCTTTTTGATGCCTCCTGCTTATACGCCTTGCATCCGCATTGTGAGTCCGAAAGCTTAAATCCGCCAACCATGCAAAGAACCTTGATATATATTTTTGACATAACTTTACGAATAAAGGTATATCCCTCGTAGCCGTCCTTGGAAAGATTGCGAGAGCCTATGAGCATATTAGCATCACTTTGACTTAGAGCCTCGTAAACTCTTTTAATTACATCCGTTCCGTATGCAAGGTCTGCATCGGTAAACATAACAATATCTCCGCTCGCTTCAAGCATTGCCGTGCGTATAGCGCATCCCTTGCCACGGTTTTTCTCGTATCCTATTACCTTAACACTCGGAAGGCAAAGATTGCGAACTATATTAGCGCTATCATCCCTTGAGCCGTCATCGGAAAATATTATTTCATAGCTTGTAAAATTGTTTTGCATATAATCGCTTACCGTCCTTGCGGTGTCGGCAATTATGCTACTCTCGTTATACATTGGAATAATGAGAGTTATCATTGGATTTTCCATTTTTTCACCTACTGAACTAACTCTTTTTATAAACAGAAAAAATTATATCTACGCTCGTTTTTAAGGATTCAACTCCATCAAGCTTTTTTGCATCATCCTGCGATGTACGCCAATAATAAGGCGTCATTGCAAAAAGTGATTGGATGCTTTGATTTCCCAACACCTCGATATCGTACAAAAGCTCCTCCTCGCATATAAGCTCAAGCCCCGAAGGAAGGTCTGCGCGAGCATCGTTTTCATAAGCCGACTCGTAAAGCATCTGCTTTAGCCCCATTAAATGATCTCGACCTGCGTGAGCAACCAAAATAATGCCACCACTCTTTAGCACTCTGCAATATTCCTCCTCAACACAAGGAGCAAAAATATTTACAACGGCATCGCAGGACTCATCAAAAACAGGCATTGTAAAAATGCTTGCCACGCAATACGCAGAATTTAGAGATCCCTCTCGCTTTGCTCTTTTTGCAGCCGCCTCGACCGCAAACTTTGATATATCAAAGCCGATTGCAAGGCTTACGCTCTTAGCGATTTGCGAGGTATAATACCCCTCTCCGCATCCCGCATCTATAACGGTTGCATCGCTTTTCGCATATTTTGTTAAAAGCTCAACTATCTTGTTAGCGATTGGTTGATAATATCCCGCATCAAGAAATTCACTTCTCGCTCTTACAGCAGCCTTAGTATCTCCGCCGCCGCATTGCTTTGGCGATGCAAGATTTACGTAGCCCGAGGCAGAAATATCATAGGTATGCTTTTTTTCGCCCTTACAGTAAAGCACCTTGCCACCGTCGGTTTCGGTGGGAGCGCCACATATCGGGCATTTTAAATTTGCTTTGCTAAAATAATCTATCAATTTATTCTCCGTTTTATTCTCAGTTGAATTAAACAACGTTAAAAATCATTTTTTTGAGGATCGTAATCGCTTGGGTTGACCTCCTCAAGCTCGAAATAGAAGGTAGAGCCCTTGCCAACCTCACTCGTTACACCGTATGTTGCTCCATGAGCCTCAAGAACGCCCTTTACTATAGAAAGTCCAAGTCCTGTTCCAACGGTGGCTCTGCGATGCACCTTGTCAACCTTATAATATCTATCCCAAATATAAGGCAGCTGCTCCTCGGAAATACCCTCTCCGTTGTCGCTAATGCTTATGCGTATTCTATTATCGATAATGCTCTGCTCAACACGGATATGCTTATCCTCGCCGGTATAGTTTATTGCATTGTTTATAAAGTTATAAAGCACCTGCAATATCATCGTTCTATCGGCGTAAACAAAGACCTCATCATCATATACAAAGTCTATTTTATAGGACTCTTGCGTAACGAGCTTTTCGTATCTTATAAGAGTTGATTTAATTATCTCGGTCAAGCAAAAGAGCTGCTTATCGGGAACCCTAACGCCCGACTGAATTTTGGAAAGATCAAGCATTCCGTTTACAAGCTCTGCAAGTCTTGTGGTTTCATCAATTATAACCTGGAGGTTCTCGGGAGAAACCTCGCTTGGTATATCTCTCATAAGCTCACTGTAGCCCCTTATCATCGTAAGCGGTGTTCTAAGGTCGTGAGATATGTTTGAAATAAGCACCTTTTGAAGCTTATCGTTTTTGGAAAGCTCCACGGCGGCGTAATTAAGCGTATCGGAAAGCTCGCTTATCTCTCGGTAGCTATCGCCCTTAAAGTCAACGTCATATTTTCCCTTTGCCAGAGATTTAGCCGATTCGTTTATGCGAATTATCGGAGATGTAATAAATCCCGACATCACAATTACCAATATGACCGCAAATATAATAAGCACGGTACTTGTAAAAAATACCTGTGTTTTTATAGTGTCGACAAGTGCGGACGTAGGCGCAAGCTTTGCACGCTGAACAATAAGAAGCTCACTTCCGTCATCAAGAGAAAGCACGTCTAACTGAATAGCGTTGGTAACTCCCACGTTACGGTTAAAGTAAGGGGTGCTTTCGGGCTTACCCTTATTATCATCAAGTATTTCAAGAGTATAGTAGCCATCGGAGTTAACGTTTTTAACCAAGAAAACGCCTATATATCTATTTGAATTTTCCTTAGCATCTATGTAAAGATCGTCAAATCTTCGTTGCAAAAATATCGCACGAGGATCGTGAGAGCCCTCGGAGAAAACTATAGGACGGTACTCCGTAACGTTTTCATTTTCAACGTGATATACCCATATATCGTCGCTGGTATCTGAGGCTCTTTGGCTCACTATTTCAACCATTTTAAGGTTATCATCCCTCACCTCGCTCAGCATATCCACGGTGGTGCTAAGCTCCCTATATTTTACACCCTGATAAAAATATATCAGCATCTGTATCTGAAATATCCAAATTACCATGGTAAATAGGAATATAAATGCAAGAATGATAAAAAGCATCTTCCACTTTATTCCGTGCTGTCTATACTTAGGCTTTTTTGAGGTATTCTTATCCTTTGGCATAACAATCCCTCCTTTGCTTTTTAAAAAATTATTTTCCCTCGAAGCGATAGCCCACGCCACGAAGAGTAACTATCATATCAGCGTATCGTCCAAGACTCTTACGAAGAAGCTTAATATGCGTATCAAGCGTACGTACATCGCCGTAAAAATCATATCCCCAAACGTCGCTTATAAACTTTTCTCTTGAAATAGCGATATTCCTGTTTTCAAGCATATAGAAAAACAAATCGTATTCCTTTGGCGACATATCCACACGCTCGTCGTCTATGTAAACTATTCTTGCGGTGATATCTGCCTTAAGTCTGCCACCGTCAAGCGAGATAACTCGATTTTCCTTTTTATACTCGGAGGCTCCGCTATGACTTTTAACACGCTTAATTACAGCCTCGATTCGAAGCATAAGCTCCTTTGGCGAAAAAGGCTTTACAACGTAATCGTCGATGCCAAGCTCAAAGCCGTTTATCTTATCGTATTCCTCGCCACGTGCCGAAAGCATAATTATAGGCGTTTGCGAGGTCTTACGAATTTCACGGCATGCCGAAAATCCGTCAAGCTCGGGCATCATAATATCCATAATAATTATATCAAACTGTGCGCTACGGCAAAAATGACCCGCCTCCATGCCGTCGCCTGCCTCGGTTACGGTGTGACCCTCAAACTCGGCGTACTTTTTTATTATAGATCTTATACGTGTTTCATCATCAACTACTAAAATATTATACATTGGGACCTCCTAAATTAAATAAGCGCCGAGGTAGAATATACCGCAGCGCTTTATCATGGCGCATACATAAATATTATACACCATTTTTGCGATTTTTTCAACCCAAATTTGTAAGAATTTTAGAAGAAAAATCAAAAAATATGCTATTTTAGAGTTATTTTTATATCTATATTACTATAATTTCGCTTTACAGTAATTGTTACAGTATCTCCGCTTGAAAGCTCGTTGATTGCAGAATAATAATCCGTATCGGTATTGACCTCTTTTCCGTTAACTGCAATTATTCTATCGTAAAGCTCAAACTTACTGCTTTCATCTGCAATATCGGTAACGTAAACTCCGTTAACTCTATTAACACTTCCATAGGTTACCTTGATACCAAGCGAAGGCTCTACTATCATTACACGATTAAAGAACTGATAAGCTATATTTACCGGTATTGCAAAGCCCAAGCCCTCAATACCCGTTTCCGAGGTCTTAGCGTTAACTATGCCTATAAGATTACCCATAGCGTCAAAGAGTCCGCCACCCGAGTTACCGGGATTTATAGCGGCGTTGTGCTGAAGCAGAACCATGGAAACGTTGTCTATAGTAACCGTTCTGTCAAGCGCACTGATGATTCCGTCGGTTACGGTTCCGCCAAGTGAGCCAAGCGGATTTCCTATTGCAATAACATCCTGACCTACGGCAAGTTTTGCACTATCTCCAATCGGAGCAACCGTAAAGCTTTCGCTTGACTTTTTTGAAATTCTCAAAACCGCAAGGTCTAAGCTCGCATCACTTCCAAGAAGCTGGGCCTTGTATTCCTCGCCGTTTGTAAGTCTAACGGTTATCTCGGTAGCACCGTCTATAACGTGATGATTGGTAAGCAGGTAGCCCGCCTCGGCGCTTTGAGTTATTATAACTCCACTTCCCGCTCCGCTTGTTACGTATTGGTGGAAAAATCTATCGTTTACTACGCTTGAGGTGCTTATTTCAACAACGCTATCGCCAATTTTTGCAACAACCTCAGGGATTGATTTTGGTACGTAAGAGGAATCGGTATTCTTGGAAATCTCTATTTGCGGAGAATTTTGCACCACGAAAAGCTCCTCGTCGCCAACGTTTACCTGAGATCTATTCCCCTCATCGTTCATTCTGTCAAGCTTGGAAATAAACGTTGTTAAAAGCGAAAGGCATACTACGAGCAGCACCGATACAACGATGATAGCGGCTACTGCAATTGCGGTTTTTGGAAATTTCTTTTCATTTGTCTGCGCATAGCCGTAGACTTGATTTGAATAGCCTTGATACCCTTGCGTATACGGCGGTGTGTAATAAGACGAGCCTTGATTTTCCGAGTACCCTTGATTTTGAGTACTCTCATTATTCTCGGTATTCTCATTATTTACGTTATTATAATTATTATTTTCATCCATAATTAACAACCTCCTTTGGAGTCTTCCCTTTTATTATAATATCTATTTGTGACTATATTATGAAGAAGCCGAATTTTTTTGAAATTTTTTCAATTTAATTTTAAATATGTCCATAATTTCCCCGTTCTTTATGTTATAATATATATACTAAGTATTATTAAATTGGAGGCTATATGATTCGTTTTATTTACGGAGATCACGGATACGGTAAAACCGACAGAATTTTAAATATGATTAAGGAGGACACGCAAAATAGCAAGCACGTCTTTTTAATAGTACCCGACCAAGAGGCGCTTCAAGCAGAGCGCTTAACTCTTGCGAGCCTTCCCGAATCAAGCCAGCTTGAGCTTGAGGTTCTCGGCTTTTCACGACTTTATAACCGAGTTTGCCGTGAATACGGAAATATATGCTACTCCTATGTAACAAAGCCAATAAAATACCTGCTTATGTGGAGGGCTTTGCGTGAGCTTAAGGGAAATCTTGAGGTTCTCGACAATGCCACGAAAAAGGATATTGCTCTTGAGGATATGCTTTTATCCTCAATCAACGAGCTAAAAATCAACGGTATAAGTGCAGATATGCTTGAGGATGCCGCCGAGGGCTTAAGGGATATCTCCCCCGACCTTTCTGCAAAGGCATCCGACCTTGCCTCAATTTATACATACTTTGATTCCTGCGTAAATGAAAAATACAGTGACTCTGCCGACGATCTCTCACGCCTTTACAAGGTACTTAGCGAGCATCAGTTCTTTAAGGGCGCTAACGTTTACATCGATTCATTTACCTCCTTTACACCCATTCAGCACAAAATAATCGAGTGCATATTTAAGAGTGCCGATAGTGTTACCGTTTCTATCCCCGCAAAGAAGTCAAGCCTTAATGAAATGGATGCTCGAAATATTCGCTTATCCTCAAACAAGCTTCTCGCCTCCGCACGCTTAGTAGGCGAGCCAATTATTGAAGAATTAGTTGAGCCTAAGGTAAAAAAGAGCGCATCGCTTGAATATCTCTCGCAGAACATCTGGCGCCTTGACGTAGGAGCCGACAGCGATTGCTCCCACAATGACGGCACGGTAATTTTGGAGGAGTGCGATAACCCTTATTCCGAGGCGCAAGCCGTGTGCGCTCATATACGCACTCTGCTTATGAATGGCGCTCGATGCCGTGATATAGTAATTATTGCAAGAGATGCAGAAAATTATCGCGGAATTATAGATCAAGCGCTTACAAAAAGCGATATTCCCTACTATTTTTCAAGCAGCTACGACCTTTATTCCACCGCCGCAGTAAAATTTATAATAAGCGCTTTAAGAATAAAGCTTTACAATTGGAGAAAATCCGACGTTATATCCTACGTTAAAAGTGGACTTTGCAACGTTAGCCTTTCCGACTCGTATCTTTTTGAGGAATACGTAAACACGTGGAGCATTAACGGCGCTAACGATTATAGCGAGGAATGGTCGATGAACCCCGACGGGTTTTCTCCGGAGCCCTCCGCGCGCGGAAGGAATATTCTTGACGCCGCAAACAGAGTTCGCTCCGCCATAGTTCCCACGCTTCAAAAGCTTTTTATCCTTCTTGATGCGCAGGAAAGCGTTGGTGGAATGTGCAAGGCGATATATTCCTATATAACCGAAGCCGAGCTTGAGAAAAAGCTTTTAGAGGCATCAAAAAAATACGCCGCCCGTAAGGATCTTAAGAGTGCGCAGGAAAGCTCACGTATTTATAGCATTATAATCAACTCGCTCTCCGACATCGGTATAGCGCTTGGCGACGAGAAGGCAAGCGTTGAGGAGCTTATCGTTATATTAAAATCGGTATTTGACAAAACCGATATAAGCACTATACCTACCTCAATAGACGAGGTAACCATCGGCTCTGCAAATATGCTCCGCACCTCAAACCCCAAATACGCATTCGTCTTAGGCTTATGCGAGGGTAAGTTCCCCGCATCGGTAAAAAACGATGGTGTTTTTTCAAGCGCAGACAGAGCCATTCTTGAAGAAAGCGGAATAATATTTGACTCAAACGGAGAATCTCGTGCCGCAGACGAGCTTATGTACGTTAAAAGGAGTCTTAGCACCCCCACAGAGAGGCTTTACGCCTTTACGCACGTATCCGAGATAAACGGCAGTAAGTGCTTTAAATCACTTGCATTTTCAAGAATAGAGGTATTGCTTGGCATAAGGGCACATCAATATATCGAGGACGATTTTTCCTATCTTGTTCCCGCACCTAAAAATGCGGCTATGGGCTTGCGCTCCATTAAGGATAGCGCCAAGAGTAATTCGTTAAGAAAGGCGCTTGCGCCCTATATTGACGGCATTGAGGAGAAATCCTCACAAAGCATAAAAACCGAGGTCTGCCACACCTCGTACAATCCAATAACCTCAGGGCTTAGTGCAAGCTCGTTTGAATTATACGCAAAATGTCCGTTTAATTATTTTTGTAAATACACCCTAAGACTCCGTGACAGAAAAACCTCTAATTTTGGTGCGGATAATGCGGGCTCGTTTATTCACGCAGTTCTTGAAAGAGTTATAAAGGAGCTTGTTCCGGAGGGCAAAAATACAGAGCCTGTTTCGGATGAAAGGCTTCTTAAGCTTGTTGAGGAAACAGTTGAGGAATATTTGAATGCGGTTTGCCCGCCTCAATTACTTATTTCAAAGAGATTAAAGCATCTTTACTTAAAGCTTCAAAGGCTTGCCATATTACTTGCTCGCAGTATAATTTTTGAGTTCTCCGACAGTGATTTTTACCCTGCGGCGTTCGAGCTTAAGATAAATAATAAAGACGGTGCTATTAAGCCTCTTACCTTTACGCTTACAAGCGGAACAAAGATACACTTTAACGGCGTTATAGACCGAGTTGACCTTTATAAAAAGAATTCAACCGTTTATGTAAGAGTGGTTGACTATAAGACGGGCGCAAAGGAATTTAACCTTAACGAGTTAAAATACGGACTTAACACGCAGATGCTTCTTTACCTCTACGCCATCTGCAAAAACGGAGCGACCTTTGTTTCGGATAACACCGACTCCGAGATAACCGATATTCTCCCTGCGGGCATCGTTTATCTTTCATCAAGCATTTCTGCTCTTTCTCGCTCTAATTACGAGGAGGCAAGCGTAATCGAGGCAGATGCCGAAAACGAGCTTTCAAGAAGCGGATTAGTGCTTGGAGAGGTTGATATTTTAAGCGCTATGAATAATTCAATGAATCAAAAATATCTCCTTGGCACGAGCATTGGCGCAAGCGGAGATATCAAGGGCTCGTCGGCTATCGATAGCAACAAATTTCAAGATATATTTAATGAGCTTGATGAGGTCATTGTTAAAATTGCCGATCAACTTGAAAATGGAGTTATAAGCGCAAAGCCGCTAAAAAGTAAAAACTCGCCCTGCGAATATTGCACCGCAAAGCCTATTTGCAGAAACGTGCAGAAATAAAGGTAAATAAGAATAGGAGAAAATATTATGTCGCAACCACAAAAAAAGAATACTTGGACACCGCAACAGGAAAAAGCGATAGACACAAGAAATAAAACTATTCTTGTAAGTGCGGCGGCGGGATCGGGAAAAACCGCTACGCTTACCGAGCGTATTATAAGACGAATTACCGTTGATAACGCCGATATATCAAATATGCTTATAGTAACCTTTACCCGCTCGGCGGCGGCAGACCTTAAGCTTAAGATTTTTAACGCAATTACAAACGAGCTTGCAAGCGTTAGCGACGCCACCGTTGCCTCCAAGCTTTCATCTCAGCTTGCCAACATAAACAATGCAAGCATTTGTACTATCGACTCATTTTACTACGAGCTTGTTAAATCAAATTTTACCGAGTGCGGAGTTTCCCCAACCTTTAGAATTATCGACGAGGGAGAATACAAGCTTATTGCAAAAAGCACCATAAATGAGGTTATCGACGAGTTTTACGAGAACGAGCCTAACTTCTCATATTTTGCCGATTGCTTTGCAACGGTTAAGGATATAAGCTCGCTTGGCGATAAGCTTTTAAAGCTTAACACCCTGCTCTCCTCCTCAACCGACGGAATCGAATATCTCAAGAGCTACGCATCTCTTACAAGGTCAGAATGCTCGTTGGATATTATGCAAACGCACTTCGGCAAGCTTTTAAGATGCGAGAGTGAGAGATTTTTTGCTCACTACCTTAAAATATTCGAATATGCTGTTGAAGAAATTCAAAATGACGAGGGGCTATTTAAAAAATACAACGATTCAATGATCGCAAATCTTTTGATTTGCAATACCGTGCTTAATGAATTAAAAAGAGATGACGTTACCTATGGCGAAATAAAGGCAATTCTTGAAGGCTTTGCGCCTAAGGATGCGGCGCGAAACCGTATTCCAACAACCGAGGTATCAGAAAAGCTTAAGGCTCTGCGCACGGAATTCCACACAGATATCAAAAAGCATATTGCAAAATTTTATCAAAGCTCGGTGGACACCATCAGCCGTGCCTTTAAGGAAACCGCCGCATATATAGGCGTTCTTTATGCGGTGTTAAAAAGGTTTGATGAGAAGATGTCCGAGCAAAAGCGCCGACTTGATTTTTTAACCTTTAACGATATAAGCAGAAAAACCTACTCCTTGCTTGTAAAGGACGGTAAGCCAACCGACGTTGCTAAAAAAATATCCGAGGAATACAGTGAAATATATATTGACGAGTATCAGGACGTAGACCCTCTGCAAAACGAGATATTTGCCGCTATCTCAACCCCAACAAACCGATTTATGGTTGGAGATATCAAGCAAAGCATTTATAAATTTAGAGGTGCCGAGCCCACGCTATTCTCGGATTTACGAAAGGCGTTCCCCGATATATCAAAGGCTGACGAGTCGGATACGGCAACGATATTTATGTCAAACAACTTCCGTTGCGATGAAAGCGTTATAGACTTTACAAATCTTGTTTGCTCCTCTATTTTTAAGCAAATCGGCGGTACTGTTGAATATACCAAGGGAGATGATTTAGTATTCTCCAAAAAATCCGATACGCCGTTTAAGGAAAAGGTTAACGTTTCGGTTATATCAATTCCCTCGACTAAAAAGACAAAGGACTCCGATGAGGCTACGCTTGAGGAGGATTGTGGCTCGCTTGAATGGGAAAGCGAATACATAGCGTCAAAAATCAAGGAGCTTCTTGACACGGGCAGGAATGCAGACGGCTCAAAAATCAAGCCCGGAGATATAGCGGTTTTATTTAGAAAACAGAAAATAAGCCCTTATCTTTCGGCATCGCTCCGTCGCAGAAGCATCAAGGTTGCCGAAACCGAGGCAACGCAATACTTTGAAAACGACGACGTGCTTTTGATGCTTTGCGTGCTTAACACAATTGACAATCCCGAGCGTGACGTTTACCTTGCGGGTACGCTTCGCTCGCCGTTATTCGACTTTAGCGCCGACGAGCTTTTATGCATCAGACGGGAGTATAGCGACCCATCATCACTCTTTTTCGGGGTTAATTCCTATGCTAAAGATAAGGACGATGCCCTATCCAAAAAATGCAAGGACTTTTGCGATACGCTTGCCGAATGGCAGGATACCGCACAGTCGCTACCCATCGACCGCTTTTTGCTTACGCTTTTTAACACCGATAGATTTATAGCGTCGGGAATATTATCCAACCAAGGAAGCGACGGAGAGGGTGGAAACGTTCTTTTACTCTACGATTACGCTCGATGCTTCCAGGGCAACGGCTTTAAGGGACTTTATGAATTTATAGAATACGTAAACTCACTAATTGACGAGGGTCAAAGCTTTCCCGCAACAAGCAAGCGTGATGCGCCCGACCGTGTAACGCTTATGACTATTCACAAGTCCAAGGGTCTTGAATTTCCCGTTTGCTTCCTTTCACTTTGCGGAAACAAATTTAACAACGAGGATGCAAAGCAAAACCTCGTTATGTCCTATCCCGACGGTATAGCGATGAAGCTTATTGACGAAAGCGGATTTTCCTTAATTACAACTCCGATGCATTCATTAATAGCATCAAAGCTTTATCAGGATTGCGTTGAGGAGGAAATTCGAGTTCTCTACGTTGCTCTTACTCGAGCAAGAGAGCGCTTATTTATAACAGGTACATCACGAAGCGCTATTTCCAAAATACAGGAAAGCACCGCACTCCGCGCAGAATTTATTGATAAGCATACAGTTATATCTCAATGCAAAAGCTATCTTGATTGGATATTGTTGGCTCTCGGCGACGAGGAGCATAATTTCTCGGTGCTTGAATATATCACACCCGAAAATATAACTCTAACGCTTGACGATTCGATATCAAGCGAGGAAGCCATTTCCGAAGAGAGGGTTGAAAATTGCGAAAGCAACGCAGAGGATGAAATCGACACCGAGCTTTACGAAAGACTTTCGGCTTCATTTGCCTTCAACTATCCCTATAGTGACCTTGCAAGAGTTCCCTCCAAGCTTTCGGTATCCCGACTTTATCCCGATATGCTTGATGAAAACGACACGAGCTACGACCTTTTTGTTGACGAGCGCCCTGCTCGAGTTCCCGAGCTTTTTGCAACGAGCGATTCCAAATCAAGCGCCGCCGAGCGAGGAACGGCAACGCACCTATTTTTGCAATTTTGCAATTTTGAATATGCCGCCACCCACGGTGTAAAGGAGGAGCTTTGTAGACTTTGCGAGCGCAAATATCTCCCCGAGAGCATCAAGGATATTATATATCTTGACGAGCTTGAAAGGTTTATCGAAAGTGACATTTTAATTGAGATACTTAAAGCAAAGCGAGTTATCCGTGAGCAAAGATTTAACGTTTCTCTACCGCCCCAAAGCTTTACAAGTGACGATGCGCTAATCGATATGCTTCAAGGCGAGGAGCTTGCCGTTCAAGGAGTTATCGACCTTATAGTAATAACGCAGGATGGACGGGTTAAGCTCTACGACTATAAAACCGACCGCTTAACTAAGGAGGAGTTAGAGTCCTATGACCTTGCCAAGGCAAAGCTTGAGGCAAGGCACGCTCAGCAGCTTTCTTACTATGCAAGGGCGTGTGAAAGGCTCTTTGGCAAGAGGTGCGATAGCGTTCAAATCTACTCTACTCACGCCGCAAGGCTTTACGAAATTAATATCTAAAGCAATACTTTAATTTATGTTTCTTTTCCCTTATAAGCAACATATAATTATAGTAAGAACGCCGTGCAAGCATTGCGCTCACACGGCGTTCTATTTTTATATAGCTTTAGGAGAGATGACTATGCCGTCGATTGAAAATTTTGCCACGGTCAGCTACACCTCGGGTGGAATTAGTGAAACGAAGGTTTCCAATATCGCCGAAATATCGGTTGAGTCTGCCGTTGGATTTACAAAAACGAGCCTTGGAAGCACCTACAATGATAATTCGGTTTTAACCTATATTCTCACGATAACGAATTCCTCGGGTAGCGAAATAAGCGGAAGCACGATAACTGACAATCTTGGAACCTATGTATTTGGCACAACCGAGCTTACGCCTCTTAATTACGTTGCTCCATCGGTTTTGCTTATTAACGGTCAGGACGTAAGCGCCCAGCTTGGAGTTGATTCAAGCGTACCGGAAAGCCTTACCTTTACTATTCCCACAATACCCGCAGGCGCTACCGCAAATATAATTTACAAGGCAGAGGTAAACGACTTTGCGCCTCTTGCTTTAAACTCAACAATCGTTAACACCTCGTCCTTTGAGAGCAATTCGGAATGTGCCGACACAAGCGCAAGCGCTACTGTTTCAGTTGCAAATCTTGCAAATATCCAAATAATAAAGCAGATGTGCCCCAATCCCGTTATTTGCGGTGACACTATTACCTATACTATAAAGATTTATAACTACGGTAATACCGCCGCAGAAAACGTTGTTCTCACAGATGATTTCAACCCTGCACCCGCTAATATAACGGTATCTCGTGACGGTGTGCTTTTGCTTGGAACAGATTACACCTATGTTGACGGAACGCTTACCGTTCCCTCATCAACTGCATCTCCTATAACAATACCGCCCGCAACCTTTACACAAGACCCCATTACTGGTATTATAAGCATTACTCCAAGCGTTGTAGAGTACACTATAACGGGAACGATTTAATTTATATATAAAAACACCGCTTTGGCTGTTATCTCTAACGGCTAAAGCGGTTATTTTATAAATCATTTTATTTTTTCATTACTGCAAGAGCGCACCATCCGTTTTCGTCAACACGCTCAACAATTTTAAAGCCATGCTCCTCAAATGCACTTATTACGTCCTGACTACGCTCAATAATTATTCCCGAAGCCAAAATTACCGAGCTTTCATTCATAAGTACGCCAACGTCTGGCATCATACGAATTATTATATCGGCAACTATGTTTGCGCAAATAACGTCGTAGGGAGCGCTATTATCAACCTGACGCAAGAGGTCGGAAACCTCACACGTTACATTGCTTAAGCCACTGTCCTTAATATTCTCGTTTGCAACCTTTACCGCAACGGGATCGATATCGTAAGCCTTGCACTCCTTGGCGCCAAGCTTGGAGGCGCATATAGCAAGTATTCCACTTCCGCATCCAACGTCGGCAACACGCATACCGCTCGTTATGTATTTTTCAAGAAGCTTAATAACGAGTCTTGTGGTTTCGTGAGTACCCGTACCAAACGCCATACCCGGATCCATTCTAACTATTATCTCGCCCTCTTGTTGAGTATACTTCTCCCAAGCGGGGACGATTACTATCTTCTCGCCAATCTTAATCGGCTTATAGTATTCCTTCCACGAGTTTGCCCAATCCTCCTCGTTAACACCGCTTACCGTAATCGTTGCGTCAATTGAAAGCTCCGCAAAGCGACCTCTTAAAAATGCAAGAGTATCGGTTGCGCCACCGTCTGCCGCAAGATATACAAGCACGGAGGCAACGGTTTTATCGGCGTTAAGTATAGCCTCGTCGATAAGATCTCCGTAGCAGGTTTTAAGGTCTATATCGCTATAATCCTCGATTTGAAGATAATTTGATACCATATTCATTACGGCAACGGTTTCGTCAAGCTGCTCAAGCTTTACAGTAACCTTTATTTGAACCCACTCGCTCTGATCGCCCCAATCCTCGCAGGTATAATCCTTATCTATCATCACTTTTTATCCTTATCAAATATTTTTTTGAAAAAGCTTTTCTTTTTCGTGTAAACATTATCGTTGCAAGCCTCGGCAAAGCTTCTCATCGCTTCCCTTTGCTTTTCGTTAAGTCCTTTGGGGATTTCAACGATAACCGCAAAAATAAGGTCGCCTCGTCTGTTATTGCTATTAACGTAAGGAATTCCCTTTTGCTTTAGCGTAAACTGAGTGCCTGTTTGCGTGCCCTCGGGAATAACGAACTTGTGCTTCCCCTCAAGCGTGGGAACCTCTATCTCAGCGCCCAATACCGCCTCGGAAACCGTTATCGGAACCTCACAGTAAATATCAACGCCGTCACGCTCAAAATAAGCATGGCTCTTAACGTTAACTTGAATTATCAAGTCGCCCGCAGGTCCACCGTTTCTACCGTCGCATCCCTGCGCACGAAGTGCGATTCTCTCTCCGTCATCAATACCCGCGGGGATATTAACCGAAAGGGTTTTATTAACCTTAACGTAGCCCTTTGAATTACAGTTGGAGCAAGGCTTTTTAATTATCTTACCCGTTCCACGGCAGGTATCACAGGTTGCGGTTGATTGGAACGCCATACCGCCAATTCTCTGCGTAACACGTCTTTGTCCGCTTCCGTTACATACTTGACAGGTATCAACCGTAGAGCCCTTAGCCGCTCCGCTACCGCCACAATCGGGACACTTTTGAATTCTTTGGAAGGAGATATCCTTTTTAACGCCAAATGCCGCCTCCTCAAAGGATACCGTTACACGAGCCATTACGTCCTCGCCGCGCATAGGCGCATTACGGTTCTGCCTTGACGAGCCAAAGCCACCAAAGCCACCGCCAAATATGCTTCCGAAAATATCTCCAAGGTCGCCAAAATCTGCGCCAAAGCCACCGCCGTATCCACCTGCGCCACCCTGCTCGAACGCCGCATGGCCAAATCTATCATACTGTGACTTTTTATCGGCATCGGAAAGAACGGCGTACGCCTCGTTTACTTCCTTAAACTTAGCCTCCGCCTCTGTATCTCCGGGATTCATATCGGGATGATATTTTTTTGCCATAGTGCGATACGCCTTTTTTATTTCGGAATCGCTTGCGCCCTTTGATACGCCTAAAACCTCATAATAATCTCTTTTATCCGCCATATATTCCTCTAATTTTACAATCTAAAAAAACGACTTTCGGGACTACCGCATTTTTTACTCAAAGCAATGCGGTAGTCCCAGGCTATTTAATCGTTTTTACTCGTTGGTCTTATCCTCGTAGTCGGCATTGTAGTAGGTGCCGTCGCCACCCTGAGCGCCTGCGTTGGGATCGCCCTGAGCGCCTTGTGCGCCGCTTGCCGCATAAAGCTTTTCGGAAAGCGCATAGAATGCCTTTTCAAGAGCCTCGCTCTTAGCCTTAATGTCCTCAACGTTTCCACCTGCAATAGCGGTCTTAAGCTCCTCAAGAACCGCATTAACAGGAGCCTTATCGGAATCTGCAACCTTGTCGCCAACCTCGTTAAGGGTCTTTTCGGTCTGGAATACAAGCGAGTCAGCTCTGTTCTTTATATCAACCGCTTCCTTCTGCTTCTTATCCTCTTCTGCAAACCTCTCTGCATCCTTAACCGCCTTATCTATATCAGCCTGTGACATATTGGTGGAGGAGGTAATTGTAATGTGCTGCTCCTTACCTGTGCCAAGGTCCTTAGCCGTTACGTTAACGATCCCGTTTGCGTCGATATCAAAGGTAACCTCAATCTGAGGAACTCCACGAGGCGCTGCGGGAATACCGTCAAGGTGGAATCTACCGAGAGTGGTGTTATAGGCCGCCATCTCACGCTCACCCTGAAGAACGTGAACCTCAACAGAGGTCTGTCCGTCTGCCGCAGTAGAATATACCTGGCTCTTCTTTACGGGGATGGTTGTGTTTCTGTCAATTATCTTGTTAAATACTCCACCAAGGGTTTCGATACAAAGGGAGAGAGGTGTTACGTCGAGAAGGAGAAGGTCCTTAACGTCGCCACCAAGAACACCGCCCTGGATTGCCGCACCGAGAGCTACGCACTCATCGGGGTTAATTCCCTTAAAGGGCTCCTTTCCAAGGTTCTTCTTTACAGCCTCTTGAACTGCGGGGATTCTTGTTGAACCACCAACGAGAAGAATCTTATCAACCTGCGATGCGCTTACACCTGCATCCGAAAGCACCTGACGTGTGGGAGCCATAGTTGCCTCAACGAGGTCTGCGGTAATTCTCTCAAACTCTGCTCTTGTAAGAGTTGCATCAAAGTGGAGAGGTCCGCTTGCGGTTGCGGTTATGAAGGGGAGGTTGATATTTGTACTTGACATACCCGAAAGCTCGATTTTAGCCTTCTCTGCCGCCTCCTTAAGTCTTTGCATAACCATTTTATCGTTGCGAAGGTCAACGCCGTTTTCTGCCTTAAATCTATCTGCCATCCAGTCAATAACTCTCTGGTCGAAGTCATCTCCACCAAGGCGGTTGTTACCTGCGGTTGCAAGAACCTCAAATACACCGTCGGAGATTTCAAGCAAGGATACGTCGAAGGTACCGCCACCGAGGTCGAATACCATTATCTTCTGGTCGTTTTCCTTATCCATACCGTATGCAAGCGCTGCAGCGGTGGGCTCGTTGATTATACGGAGAACCTCAAGTCCTGCAATCTTACCTGCATCCTTGGTTGCCTGTCTTTGAGCATCCGAGAAGTATGCGGGAACTGTGATAACCGCCTGAGAAACGGTTGTTCCGAGATATGCCTCAGCGTCTGCCTTAAGCTTCTGGAGAATCATTGCGGATATCTCCTGAGGAGCATAGCTCTTACCGTCGATATTCGTCTTAAATGCAGTACCCATTTCACGCTTAATACTAATAACGGTTCTATCAGGGTTGGTTATAGCCTGACGCTTTGCAACCTGACCTACCATTCTCTCGCCCGTCTTAGAAAAAGCAACTACTGAAGGGGTTGTTCTTGCTCCCTCGGGGTTAGGAATAACGATAGGCTCGCCACCCTCAAACACCGCTACGCAAGAGTTTGTTGTACCTAAATCTATACCAATAATCTTTCCCATAATAAAAATCCTCCTTATTTATGGTTATAAATATTTTTAAAATAATTTTATTTTTAATTTAATTAAATTTAATTCAATTTAATTTGCTACCTTTACCATTGAAAAGCGAATTACCTTGTCGCCCTTCGTATAGCCCTTCATAAAGACCTCGGCAACCTCATTTTCGCCAAATGCCTCATCCTCAACGTGCATAACCGCATTATGAAGATTGGGGTCAAAGGGCTTGCCAAGCGCCTCTATCTCGTAAACGCCCATTTTGTTAAGAGCCTCAACACAGCTCTTTATAGTAAGCTCAATTCCCTTTGCCATAGGCGAATCGGGATCCTCCTTGCTATACTGAGTTGCTCTCTCGAGATTATCTATAATAGGTAAAATCTGAGCTACCGCATCGCAATAAGCATCAGAATATATTCCCTCACGTTCCTTAGCGGAGCGTCTGCGGAAATTATCGTATTCAGCGTAAAGTCGCATATATTTTTCCTGCTCGGATGCAAGATCGGACTTTAGCTTCTCGATTTCTGCCTCTGCCTTTTTAAGCTTCTTTTTATCCTTGTGCTTTAAGGGTGTATCATCCTCGGAGTCGGTGTTATCCGCATCGGCGCTTGCCTCTGCGTCCTCTGCCTTTGCCTCCTCGGCTTCTGCCTCAAGCACTTCCTCTTCAACGTCAATCTTGTTTTCTTCCATTATTAATTAACCTCCTCTGTAGCGTCGCTCCCGCCCATGCTTCCATCGGTAAGAGCCAATTCTTCATCGCCTATTATATTTGAAATATTACCGCTTATGTCGCCTAAGGTCTTTAAAACCTGCTTATAATTCATTCGTCTTGGCCCTATAACTCCAACAACGCCAACAGTTCTGCCGTTCTTTCGTATTGGAATATAAACCAACGAGGAATTATTCATAACCTTAACAGAGCTTTCTGAGCCGATAAGAACGTTTATTCCGTCCCCGTCAACGTCGGAAACGAGATCCAAAATAGTATCTTGATTTTCAAGCGTACCCAAAAGCTCAAACAAATTCTCGTTATCGGAATACTCGGGATATTTTAGCAAATGATTGATACCCGTAAGCTTCATATCGCCTCCGTCAATATCATTCATTACCTCGTATATGCATTTAACTGCGGGATTTACCAAAAAGGCATCCTCGCCCATTTCCTCCTCTATTCCCATAATAATAGGAAGATTTATCATATCTGCGCCAAGACCGCAAATTCTCTCATTGAGAATATCCGAAAGTCTTTTAAGTGCGCTATCGCTAACGGCTCTATCAAGCTTTACCTTTTTAGTTTTTACCGCTCCACCCGAGGTTATCATAACGATTGCAAAATTATTGAGATCCATTGAGATTATCTCAAACTTAGTCATCGTTACTGTGCTCATTTTGGGCTTTATCGCAATTCCGGTGTAGTTAGTCATACTCGATGCAAGGCGGGATGCCGTATCAAGTATTTGATCTATCTCATCCATTTTAATGCGCAAAAGCTGATTTATCTGCGCAACCTCATGTGTTGTTCTTGCGTATTGCTCAACAAGCGAATCAACGTAAAATCTGTACCCTGCCTCGCTTGGCACTCTACCTGCCGAGGTGTGAGGCTGAACAAGATAACCAAGCTCCTCAAGCTCTGCCATCTCATTACGAATGGTTGCAGACGAGCAGGAAAGCATATTGCTTTGCATTATTGATTTTGAGCCAACCGGCTCGCCACCGTCTATATGAGCCTCAACAACAGCCTTAAGTATCAGCTTTTTTCTCTCGCTTAACTCACTATGCTTCACAAGCGCCTCCTGATTACGTATTTTAGCACTCTTGGTGTTATAGTGCTAACCTTATGTATAAAATATACCACTAAAATTTAATTTTGTCAAGTGTTTTAAGCCGATTTTTATTAATTATTTTTCAAAAGTGCTAAAAATTGCTCGTTTTTTGACATTTTTTAGCATTTTAAAAAGAACTATAAAAAAATATGCCGAAAAACGCAACTAAACGCTCTCGACATACTTTTTCTTATGCATTTTATTCCTCGGTATCGTACAAGCGGATGAAGTTTATTTCATCAACCTCTCCGTTTTCAACGCCGAATTTAAGGTAAAGGTCATAGCCCTCGCAATCCTTCTTATAAATGATTAAGCTATCGGTCTTTTCACTGGGAGTGCCGTAAGCCTTAACGACGTCATCGCTTGAAGCGCCTATGCAGATCCCTTTTTTGGTTTCTGCTATATCGTTTGTAAAGGTTATTTGATCGATGGTTTCGCCGTTATCATTCTTAAGAGTAAAAATCGTAAGGTCGTCATAGGTATACTTTATTTGTGAGCCAAACGGGCCACAGCTTCCAAGCGAATCGGTCTTTTTAGGCGTACCCAACGCAGAAATAATGCTATCCGCCTTCTTATCAAGCTCAATTTTAGTTCCCTTGTAGGTTACGTAATATTCAACCTCGGAAGAATTTTCCTTTTTATCGTCATTCTGCTCAGCGTTGCAAGCGGCAAATGTGCTAAACACGCAAAGCAAGGTAATTATCAAAGCCAAGAGCTTTACAAATTTTCTCATTTTTCCTCGTCCTCCAATTTTTCTAATTTTTCTTTTCTATCATTATATATATTTACTCGCTCATTCCATTTTTCCGAAAGCGCACTGTCATCTCTTCTGTCGGCAATCTGATGCTCCTCAGAAAGTATCTTACCAAAATACTCGGTAGTCTTTTCCGCACCGTAAACGTTTAAATGAAATCCCTTATCGTAGGTATCAACGCTCCAATCAATGCCTATCTCGCTTTCATTTTCGATAAGATTATAATACTTCAACCCCGTCTTTTCAACGTAAGACTCCACCTGAGCCTCGTATTCATCGTACCAATAATAGTTCCAGGAATTCGTGGGCGCCTTAACCAAAATAAGCTCAACGCCGTTTGCCTTGCAAAGCTCATTCATTTTATCAAGATAATCAAATGCCGTCTGCGAAAAATCGTATTTAAGAAGCTCTCTCGGGTTTTCATCATCCTCGGGCTTAGGCTCAATTCCGACTTGCATAAGATATCCGCTATCCGACACACGCTCGGGAGAATTAAACCAATATTTAAAATCATCCGACTCAAGCTCGCCTATTCGGCTATGATATCTCAAAAGCGGGAAGATATAATCAACTATGCTCTCCTCGTCGGTCATCGAGGCAAGAATACCGTTAAGCTTTGCGCCCGACCACCTCATAGTGTCAAAGGTCATTCGATTATACGCCTCGCTTTGTGGCTTACCGTATTTTAAGGAATAAACGTTAAATACCACCGCCGTGGGCTTTTCGTATTTTAAGGTTTCCTCCAATATATAATAGGATTGCCAAATAAGCTGCTGAGCGCTTCCTCTAACGTAGGAGGAAATTCCGTACTTTTCCCAAAGAATAGCAGGCACAAAGGTTTCATATACCTCGCAATCTCCAAGAAATATAACGTCGTTATCGCCTGCCTGCGAGTAATATTCACCTGTAAGTCTGCCTTCGGGATTGCTTATATACTTAGGAGCAAGTAGCCCCGAAAAAAGAGCAAGCACTATTGATATCAACAAAATAGCGGCTATGCTTATAATAATTTTCTTTTTCATTTATATTTTTATATCCCAAAAGTTTTTAATAATCAAAATTGATTGTAAATAAATTGCGATGCATCATATCCCATACCGTAAGCGCCAAAGAGCAAAACGATTATAAGCATTACGCCCGCAAGAGTCCAGGAAAGCGCAGTTTTTCCAACAAGCGCTTGGCGAAGATCTTTCCTTTGACCAAGCTTTGACACCGTAAACACGATGACAACCGCAATAGCGATTATAACGTAATCAACCGCCTTAAGTCCAAGCTCGGCTATTCCGCCACTAAATACATCGTTCCAATTGAACTCAGTAAACATACTTCCCCACATCGAGAATGTAACACCAACGTTACGGTAGCAATCAAGTGAGCGGATAAGACCCATAAGCAAAAAGGTTCTCGTTACCTCAAAGCAATGGTACGGATAGGATGCAACAAGCCTTGGAAATTTATTTCTAAACCGTCTGTAAAGAGGCTCGCACTCCTGCGATACGAGTATCACAAGGCAATTAAGCAATCCCCAAACTATAAAGTTCCAAGCCGCACCGTGCCAAAGACCTGTTAAAAACCACGTCACGGTTGTTGCGGTGTAAACCGGTATTCGCTTGCCCAAGCCCTTCATAAATTTGCTATCCTTGCTTCGTATCGACTTAGAAAGCTTTAAAAGAGGCTTAGTTACCGACAAGGGCAAAAATATATAATCGTTAAACCAGCTACCCATCGTTATATGCCAGCGGTTCCAATACTCCTTCGTTGTTCTTGACGAGAACGGACGGTTGAAATTTTCCGCAAGGCGCATACCAAGCGCCTCGGCAATACCGATGGTAATATCTATTCCACCCGTAAAATCTGCGTATATCTGTATCGAATAGAATATTATAAGCAAAAATACGTATGCGCCGTCGTAGGTGCTATCAGCGCTTATAAGCGGCTTAATTGCCACCATAATTCTATCGGCTATAACAAGCTTTTTAAAAAATCCCCAAAGAATTCTTTGCAAGCCGAATTTAAATTTTACACCGTCAAAGCTATGCGGCTCGTAAAGCTCATGCGCAAGGTCTGAATGTCTTGAAATAGGACCTTGAACAAGCTGAGGGAAAAATGATACGAATAACGCAAATTTTGCTATGTTTTTTTCGGCGTAGGTCTTTCCTCTGTAAACGTCGATAATATAAGCAACGCTTTGAAAAACAAAGAAGGAAATACCCATTGGCAATATAAGCGTGGGAATACCTATCTTTTCTGCGCCAAATAGGCCTAACAAGGAATTTACGTTGGTTAAGGTAAACGCCGTATACTTGATAACTGCAAGAATTCCTATGTTAATTACAACTCCGAGTACAAGCACTCGAAGCCTGCGCTTTTTTTGCGCCGCGCGATATTGCTTTCGCTCATCCTTTGACCATATATCTCGATTTTGCTCAACTGCAGCATCCTCGCGCACTCTCATTCGCTCGATAACCCTTGCAATTATGTAGCAGGATACCGTGACCGAAATTATAAAGGCAAAATTCCAAAGCCCCGAAAACGCATAAAAGATGTAGCTTGCCGCAAGCAAAACCGTCCACTGTTTTTTAGGCGGACAAAGGTAATAAACAAGAAATACCGCCGCTATAAAAGCGATAAAGCCGTAAGACGTAAAAAGCATTATTCTTCGTCTATTTTAGTTATAAGCGCCATAAGCGCCTCTGCAGAATTGAAGTTTTCGGGAACTATTTCCTCTGCGGGAATGGTTACGTCAAACTCTGCGTATATCTCGGTTACGAGAGTTACTATATCAAGAGAATCCAAAATTCCATCGTCGATAAGTGAATCGTTGCTTTCAAAATCTACGTCGGGATGAAGATCGTTTAATATCTTTAAAAGTCTTTCCATTTTTTAAAATTCCTTTAATTTATTTTTTATAGGCTCTCTGCCCTCTCCTTAAGTCCCTTACGGTCGAGCTTGCCGTTGGGCGTAAGAGGCATAGCCGTAAGTCTTTCTGCCACTGCGGGAAGCATATATCTTGGCAAAAGAGATTGCAAATGCTTGCTTATTTCAAAATTCAAATTATTACTCGTATAGAAAAGCACTATGCGCTTTGATTTATCATCGTAAACGCAGCAGGCTTGGCTTACGTCCTCGGACTTAAGCGCCGCAAGCTCGATTTCTCCAAGCTCGATTCTATGTCCCATATGTTTGATTTGCGAATCTCTGCGACAAAGGAAAACAAGCTCTCCACGCTCGTTTCTTCTGCCGATATCGCCCGTGCGGTAAATACGCTCGGGATAAGCGGTGTTAGCGGGGTTTTGAACGAACGCCTCTGCGGTTTTCTCGGGATCGTTATAATATCCCATCGTAAGGCAGGTTCCGCGAATACAAATTTCGCCCTCGTCAGCCTCGTGCCAATCCTCGTCAAACAAAATTATATCAGTATTATTAAAGGGGCGACCTATCGGTATAGGCTCGTTTTCGGCAAGCTCACGGTCTGCCGCCCAATAGCAGGACATACCCGTTGCCTCAGTGGGACCGTAGAGATTAAAGAATTTTGCCTTGGGCAACGCCTCTCTCCAAAGATTATATTGCTTGCGCGGGAAAAGCTCGCTACCAAAGCAAACCGTTGTTAAATATTTGGGCACTCTGCTTTCCAATGCGCCAAGCGATGATATTTGAACGAGCGCCGAAACAACCCAGCATATCGTGTTTATCTTGTACTCGTCAAGATAATCGATAAGCCTTACCGGGAAGGAGAAAAGCATTTTAGGCACGAAATAGGTTGTTGCACCAAGCTTTAAGGTAGGCATTATCTCCTTTAGGGGAGCGTCGAAGTAAAGCGGAGTTTGGTTTGCGTAAACGGTATCCTCGCTAAACGGAAGTGCCTCGCAAAGTGCCTCCGTATAATCTATTACCGAGCGATGGCACGCAACGACTCCCTTGGGGATTCCCGTAGAGCCCGAGGTAAAGGCAACGTATATCGCATCGGTGCTGCTCTGCTTTTCTCTAATTTTATTAAGAGCGCTTACGTTTTCGGGATGTGTCACTATTTCATCGTAAAGATAAACGCTTTCCACTCCGAGAGAGCTTGCCGTTTTTTGATTTTTTGCATCGCAAATAATTGCCTTAGGCTTGAATTTTTCAAATATTGCAAGAATTCTTGCTTGAGGCATTTTTTCATCTATGCAAGCGTAAAAGCAGCCTGCGTATATTGTTCCCCAAAACGCCGTAAGCGTGTTAGGGTGCTTATCCATTATTATTGCGATAGGCTGACGGTAATATCCGTTATCGCAAAGGAAGCTTCCTATTGCACGGGAGCGAAGGTATGCCTCGCCAAAGGTAAGTCCCACCTTGCCGTTTGAAAAGGCAAGCTTATCCTTGTGTGTAACGGCGGTGTTTTCTAAATATTCAAGAATATTCTTTTGCATTTTATTTTCTATCTCCGCAATTTTAAGATATTACGTCGGTTGCTATCTTGGGGAAGGAGGATATTCCTGCGCTTGAAAAATCAAGGCACTTATCAATCTTGGATATCTTGTAGAAATACGTTCCTCCGCTTGTGGTTACGTAGGAATCAAGCTTGTTCTGCGTAATAAGGCAAGCGTTTCTTGTTCCGTCGTTAAAGGGCTGAGCAAGGCGTGTGCCGTCGTAGTAATACCACTTGTTGTTGCCAATATTAACTATTAACCAGAAGTGAGTTCCCTTTCTATCGCCATCCTCGTCAAGCTGATCGTCAATAGAGAGGTCACGGCGTATTCCAACGTGCTTAATGCCGAAGTATTCAAAGAACGCCTTGGAAACCGAATAGTAGGAATAGCAATCGCCAACTCCGTCGCCATCGTTGTAAAGCTCAATGGTTCGAATAGCCTCCTCAACCCAATCACTCTTCCAATTGTTTCTGTTAATGTTAGGGATATTAGACTCTCCCAAGGAGCTTGCGGTGGACCACATAATTTTCTTGTTAACGAAGTTATAAACCGCCTTAACCTGCTCAACGGTGGACATATTCTTGGATATACCGAGATCGTCGGCAAGCTCTGCAACCATATCCATAAGCTTTTCCTCGGAATACTGCTTGCTCTTTACAACGTATGTAATAGTTAAGGTCTTGCTCTTATTGCCCGACTTATCTCTTGCCTGATAAAGCACAGGGTAGCTTCCCTCGGTGTTAATGTCAACTCTTGAGGAATTTATTGCAAGCTGAGGGGATTCATCCTTATCGTCGGTTACCACAACGTATTTCTTATATGTGGGAGATTCTCCGATATAGCCTATAACGGTGGTACCCTCTCGCGCCGAGAGCGTCGGAGGCATTTCGTCCTTATCGGAGGCAAAAAGCCCTCCCTTTATAAGACTTACCACAAACACTATGGCAAGCGCAACAAGCGCTACCGCAAACACGATAAACGTAATTTTTATAGCAAACGCAACACGGCTTTTGTGTTGGCTCATTTCATTATTCATTTGTTCCTTTTCACTCTTATATGACATCGGTTTACCCCCAAAATTAATTTATATTTTACTGTATTTTATCTTCGTTTTCAAAAAAGACGCACACATAAATATTATACAACTTTATTATAATTTTGTCAACCAAAAATCACCCTTTTAGTGATATTTTTTACAATTTTTTTCTGCCATTTTTTGCCCTCTCCGACGCCGACATATTTCGAGTAAAAAATTAAAAAGCACCGATTTTAAAAACGATGCTTTTTTATAAAAATTCAGATATTTCTTTTTACGGTTGGGTATGCAATCGAAGCAAAAACGCCCTGCTCCCTTATAGCCTTCTCTGCACGCTTTGCACTATCAAGATTCTCAAAAACGCCAAATACGGACGGTCCGCTTCCGCTCATCATAGCAGCCTTAGCACCGGTTTCAAGCATTATTGACCTTAATACACCCACCATTGGGCGTTCGTTTGCAATAGGCTCCTCAAAGATATTGAACAGATGCTTATAAAAATCCCTATCCTTGCCTGCAACGCTTTCTATTAAAGCGCTATAGCCCTTTGGAGCGTAGCCCTTAAAGTTATTATATTTCTTATCAAGCAAGCCGTAAGCCATAGGGGTAGAAACGCCCTCGCCGCCGCAGGCGATAAGCAGGGTTATTTGCGAGTCAAGCGACTCTATCGGCATAAGCTCGTCGCCAATACCGCCGGTATAGCAGCATCCGCAAGCCATACAAAACGGTACGTCTGCACCAAGCGTGGCTCCAAGCGCATAAAGCTCGTCATCCGTAAGCGCATTACCGCAAAGCCTGTTAAGACCAACAAGCACTGCAGCGCCGTCAGCGCTACCGCCCGCAAGTCCTGCCGCCATTGGAATATTTTTTTGAATTCTTATAATCGCTCCGCCATCAATTCCCGACTTATCAAAAAATCGACTTGCCGCCTTGTGGGCTATGTTTTTCCCGTCAGTCGGAACGAGAGGGTTATCACACTCAATAATTATATTTTTACTATCGGTAAGCTCAACCTCGACTACATCGCAAAGTGACACGCTTTGCATTATGCTCTGTATATTATGGTATCCGTCGCTTCTTATCTCGGTTACGTCAAGATGAAGATTGATTTTTGCGTAAGCATCAATCTTTATTATTTTTTTGTTACTCATTAAAAAATCCACCGTCCTTTTATAATAAAATTATATCAAATTTTTTGTATTTTTTCAATAGATTTCTTGACATTCTATAAAAACCTTGGTATAATAGTTGCGTTCGAAACAGTTGCATATGCAACTATTGATTTTGCTATTAAGTATATCGGAGATTTAATTATGCCAAAATTTATGAAGATGCTAAATAACGTTAGCCGCTCGCAAGCAATTTACCGCCATAGCAGGGTAAGCGCAGACGATCTTCACGCCTCGCATTACGCTTTTGTATTGGCAATATGCCGTGAGGAGGGACGCTCACAGGAGGAGCTTGCAAGAGAGCTTTGCTTAAACAAAAGCACCGTAGCGCGCACGCTTAATGCTCTTGAGGAGAAGGACTATATCACACGCAAGCCCTTGCCAAGCGACAAGCGCCAATTCTCGGTTTATCCTACAGAAAAAATGCTTAATATTTTACCCGAGGTAAGATCCGCATCCGCAGAATGGATGTCACTTTTATCCGAGGGAATTAGCGAGGACGAGCTTAAAATATTCAACTCAGTGCTTGAGCGTATGGAAAGTCGCGCAAGAGAAATAATTCAAGGTCAAGAGGAAATCAAATGAGGTGGGTGTTTAAATATTTAAAGCCTCTGCGACCACGTATTGCGGTGGGCATAAGCATTAAAATAACGGCAACGGTTGCCGAGCTGTTAATTCCTTTTTTACTTTCCTACATACTTGACAACGTAATAGCTACTAACGAGCCTAAGAAAATTATACTTTACGGCGTTCTTATGGCTATATGCGCAATTATTGCCTGCATTGGAAACGTAACCGCCAACAGAATGGCGGCAAAAACCACGATGATATTTTCCACGCATATGAGGAGGGATTTGTTTTCCAAAACGCTTCATCTTTCCGCAAGAAGCACCGATAAATTTACTATTCCATCACTTGAGGCAAGAATAACGTCGGATACCTACAACGTACAAAACTTTATAGGAATGATGCAACGAATGGGAATTCGCGCACCCATACTTTTGCTTGGCGGAACGACTATTACGATGCTTATGGATATAAAGCTTGCTCTCGTTATGGTTGCCACGCTTCCCTTTATTTTCGCTGTGGTTTATAGCATTTCACGCCTTGGCGTTCCACTTTACTCCAAGGTTCAACGCTCGGTTGACGGAATGGTTAGAGTTGTTCGTGAGGATGCTCAGGGTATTCGAGTTATAAAGGCTCTCTCAAAGGTTGATTACGAGAATACGCGCTATGATAAGGCAAATAGCGAATTAAAGCGTAACGAAACCAAGGCGGGCGTTATCATGGGAGTGGTAAATCCCGTTATGACTCTGCTTATGAATATCGGCATAGTTGCCGTGGTTGCTTGTAGCGCACACTTCGTTTCAAAGGGTCAATCCTCAAGTGCCACCGTAATTGCGTTTATGCAATATTTCACTCTTATATCTATGGCGATGATGTCACTTTCTCGAATGTTTGTTTCCTACACCAAGTGCGCCGCCTCGGCTAACCGAATTTCGGGAGTGCTTAACGAGGAAAGCGAGCTTAAGATATGCGAGGATGACGGAAAAGGAAACAGTGATTTTCACATTGAATTTGATAACGTATGCTTTTCCTACCTTGGAAAGGTAAACAATGTAAAAAACGTTTCCTTTGCTATTAAAAGGGGCGAGCGCCTTGGAATCATAGGCGCTACGGGTAGCGGTAAGTCAACGCTTCTTCGTCTGCTTATGCGCTTTTACAATACTGACGAGGGAACTGTACGCATAAACGGCAAGGATGTACGCTCCTACTCACGTAACGAGCTTACCTCAATGTTTGGCGTTGTATTTCAAAACGATTTTATATATGCCGACACGATTGAGGAGAATATTCGCTTTGGACGTGATATCTCGGACGAGAATCTTATTGAAGCAACGAAAATCGCTCAGGCATACGATTTTATAGCCTCATTCCCCGACGGTTTTTCGCACGGTGTTTCCACCGGCGGAACAAATCTCTCGGGAGGTCAACGCCAACGCCTTCTTATCTCTCGTGCAATTGCGGGACATCCCGAAATACTCGTGCTTGACGACTCTTCCTCAGCGCTTGACTACAAGACCGATGCAAATCTTCGCCTTGCTCTTTCGAGGGCTTTGCCAAGCTCAACCGTTATAACCGTTGCTCAAAGAGTTAGCTCGGTTAAGGGATGTGACCTTATTCTCGTTATAGAAAACGGCGAAATAATCGGTTGTGGAAAGCACGATGACCTTATTGAGAGCTGCGCCGAATACAAAGCAATAAGCGACTCACAGATGGGAGGTGCCTTCATTGACTAAAAAATCCGTTATCAAATCACAAGGCGCTCACGGCAAATTTAAAAAAGGAATATTTATAAGACTTAGCAAATACGTTTTGCGACAGTGGCCGTTATTTATCCTTGCGCTTATGCTTACCTTAGGTGCAAATCAATTGTCACTGCTCGGCCCTAAATACTCGGGTGCGGCTATTGATGCAATCGAATTAAAATCGGGTGTTGACTTCCCGACCGTTTGGAAAAACGTTGGATTTATGCTTGCGTGCTACGTAATTTCGGCTATACTATCCTACGTATTATCGGTGGTTATGATAAATCTTAGCCAAAGAATTATATACAAAATGCGAAAGCAGGTATTTGAAAAGCTTACCACCCTGCCCGTAAGCTTCTTTGACACTCACGCCACGGGAGATATTATAAGCCATCTTTCATACGATATAGACACGATAAACAGTACCCTCTCCCACGACCTGATACAGGTTATGACGAGTACCTACACAGTTATTGGCTCGCTTATATTTATGTGGAATATCTCAAAGCCTATGATACTCGTTTTCGTCTTGACGGTGCCCGCATCGATAATCTTTACTCGATACCGATCTAAAATAGTTAGACCTCTATCAAGAAAAAAGGCAAAAAAATACGGCGAGCTTAACGGCTTTGCCGAGGAGATGCTCACGGGCTCACGCACTATCTCGGCGTACGGACGTGAGGAGGTTATTTCCTCCCGCTTTAACAAAATTAACGATGAGGCTATGGATGCCTTTTACAAGGCAGAATATAGTACAGCTCTCCTCTACCCCACTATAAACTTTATTAACAACGTTTCGCTTACCCTCGTTGCAATAATGGGTGGATTACTTTATATGTTCTCACAAAACGGAACCGTACTTGCGACCTCTGTATTCTTTATAACGCTTGGTGGTGTTGCACAATTCGTTCAGTATTCAAGAAAATTTGCAGGTCCTATAAACGAGTTTTCTAACATCCTACACGAATTTCAATCGGCTTTCTCTGCCGCAGAGCGTGTGTTTGCAATACTCGACGAGGCTCCCGAAAAGGAGGATGCTCCCGACGCAAAATCATTTACTGATGTAAAGGGCGACGTTGAGCTTAAGGACGTTAGGTTTGGCTATACCGAGGATAAAACCGTTTTAAATAACGTTTCGGTAAGCGCCAAAAAAGGACAAACCGTTGCAATAGTTGGTCCTACGGGTGCAGGAAAAACCACGATAATTAATTTACTTATGCGCTTTTACGATCAACAAGCTGGAGAGATTCTTATGGACAGTATCCCCTCCCAAAGCATCAAGCGTGCCGATTTACGACTTGCTTTTTCTATGGTTTTGCAGGACACTTGGTTATTCTGCGGAACAATTTACGATAACATCGCTTACGGTAGAGAGGATGCAACCCCCGAGGAAATCTATGCCGCGGCACAATCTGCAAAAATTGCAAGCTATATAGAAAGCTTGCCCGACGGATATAATACCATTCTTTCCGACGACGGTGTTAATATTTCAAAGGGACAAAAGCAGCTTATAACAATTGCTCGCGCATTTCTCTCCAAAGCGCCAATACTTATTCTTGATGAGGCGACCTCAAACGTTGACTCACGCACCGAAATACAGATACAAAACGCTATGACCGAGCTTATGAAGGATAAAACCTGCTTTGTTATTGCGCACAGACTTTCAACAATTCAAAACGCAGATACAATTTTGGTTGTAAAGGACGGAGCGATTATTGAGCAAGGAAGCCACGAGGAGCTTATACGTAAGCAAGGATTTTATTATTCGCTTTATCATTCACAGTTTAACTAAACAAAGCAAAATGCCTATAAGGAATTTATCGTTCCTCATAGGCATTTTATTTACTTATAATTATTTTTTACCCGCAAGTGTATTCAAGCTATCGCCGGTCAAACGGTAATTTGTCCACTCACTCATTTGTCTTGCGCCAAGCGAAAGATAAAAGTTGATGCTTGGTGTATTCCAATCAAGACAAGTCCATTCAAGTCTGCCACATCCTCGCTCAACGGTTATTTTAGCAAGCTCGGTGATAAGTGCCTTTCCGTGACCTCTGCCACGGTATTCAGGCTTAACAAAGAGGTCCTCAAGATAAATCCCTGCTCTACCCAAAAAAGTGGAGAAATTATGGAAAAACAGTGCAAATCCCACTTCCTTTCCATCCTCAAGAGCAAAAATAACCTCTGCCTTGTTGCGTCTGAAAACCCATTCTCTAATAAGGTCTTCATCCGCAATCACTTCATCAAGCATTTTCTCATACTCCGCAATTCCACGAATAAATTCAACTATAAGCGCAACATCATCCTCGGTTGCAAATCTAATTTTTGTGTTATTCATACTACATTAATTTGCCTTTACTATTTTATGTTTCCTCTATATTTTTTAATTTTAACTATATTAATTTGATGCCGCTATATTAAGCCTTATATGAAGCACGGGATACAAATATCCGTTATTACCCTCTGCAGCAATAAGAAGATCCCTTTCTCCACTGACGCTCGTCGGAAGATTTATATTTAAAGTATACGTTCGGTAGTCCGCCGCATCGGCAGCCGTAAAGCTTGCATCGGTGGTCTTTTTTACCATATTTGTAACGGCATCCTGGTCATTAATAGTTCTACCGCTAAATTCAGTCCACTCGCCACCGTCAAGGCTATATTTATATTTGGCTACACCGCCTCGACAAGCAATATATCCACTAATCTTAAGAGTTCCGCCATTGGAAATGCTATTATATTCGGCGTTATAAAGACGCATATGCGATAACTCAAGATTATACGGCTCGTAAACTGTGAATGCATCATATTGCAAGCCTAAATTCCACTGATCCACACCGCTAAGCGTGGTAGAACCCGCTTCGGCTGGATAATTCTGTACTTGAGATACCTGCACATTGTCAATTAGTACCTTGGTTATTTTTGAGTAAAACAACCCCATACCGTTGTCACGCTCTCCCGTTCCGTAAACGGCAACATTGTCAATTCTTGATACGGGACAAAGGGCATCGCTTCCGGTTGGCTTTGCGGCCACGATTAAATCAACCACCTTACCTACGTAATCGGTTAAATCAATGCTTAAGCCATTTTCCGCAGTATCAAAATATGCTCGTGCGGTTAAGGTACTGTCTAACGAGCCAGTACCGTCGGGAGAGTACCAAGCCGTATATTGTGAGGAAAGATCTCCCGTGCTGCCCGACGATGCTCCACGCTGCTCGCAGGTCTGCCATGTTTTTCCCTTATCAACAGACCACATATAAGCCTCAACGCCATCCTCAACAATAGCCCAACCACGCACCGTCAGAGTGTTTTTAACAGGCATATTGCTATACAATACGCGAACATCCTCGTAAGCGCTTGACGTATCTGTTCTCCAGGAATAGCCTCCTGCCTTAGCGAAAGCCATTTTTACGGTGCTACCGTCCTTGTAGTGCTTTATTCCGCTCATTTCGGTAAACGCAACCTTTGATTCACTGCCCGATGTATTATAGGTTGCATTTAATTTAGTGTTTGTATACGTAACCTCAAAATCCGACTCATATTCCAGAGTATAGGTGCGATATTGCTTTGAAGAATTAAAATTAATTATTCTCAATATCTCACATCTTGCAGTTGGATTTTGAATTGGAACTGCTGCAAAAACAATATCTAAATCACGTTGATATCTGTACTCCGAGAGGTCGGCGGTAAGACCAACGAAAACCGAATTTATATCATCGGTTCCTCTAACAAAATCAATAAAATCAAAGGATTGTTCGTCTTCAACAGTATCAACCTTTCCCGGTTTCGAATAATGATTGTAGATTGTTGTTTTTTCATCAATTACGGTTTCGTAGGGATCACATTTCGTTTCACCCAAAAAGCTTAGCTTGCTAGTGTTGTTAAATCTTTGGTCAACAAGATTTTCGCAATGTATAGATATTCGATCTTGCTCTCCAGAACTTGTACTGCTCGGAGCACGCAAAGTATCAGCCTCCATATCATACCACGTAACGCCTCCATCTGCGGACCAAACGTACTTTTCCACGCCGCCTTTAACAGCACAATAGCCATTGAATTTTATCTCATAATTACCGTTAATATCTATATCGCCTGCATCGTATATTGCGCCAAAAATATTATTTCCTGCAAGTCTTGGTAGACTATCTTCATTAATATATCCTCGAGGCTGGTAATTCTGACCGGTACCATTAGCGCAGCGATAAGTGTTACTTACCGTTTCGCCATCGATATTTTTGGTAGTAAAATTACCTGCAAAAAAGTCTACTCTACCATTTTCCTCGCCGCCTATCTTTAGCGATTTCTCAGTTAAGCAAGAGCCGTACTGTTCAACCTCCTCTATACGAACGTTCTCGATTTTAATTCTAAAATACTTGGCTTGTTCAAGGGCATCTATTGCCCAAGTCCAAAACAAATTTTGACAATATCCATTAGCTAGGGTTACTTCTTTACCTGCATAATCATGGTCAACGTTAAAGGTAAAGGACGTATTGTAGAACGTAAGCCAGTGTATGAGATAATCTCCCTCTTCCTCGGTATGCTTGATAGCATTAAGCCAATTTATACCCTTTCCGGAATTAAACTCGTCACCTGCCATATCGGTTATTCCGCTATTTAAAGCTACTGCATGTGATTGGCTCTTAGTAACCGAAGCACTCGTATATCTACTGTCAGATATCTCATATGTTTTACCTGCAACGGTTTCGGTTGCACCGCCTCCAACATAGAATATTTCATCGTATCGCGTAACCTCATGTCCCGGAAAACCAACGTTTGCAAGGCGTACGGTTCCACGACCTGTGGTATGCGTCGAAATTGAAGTGCCGCTCGTAGCTCCATTACCTATATAAGACTGAAAATGCAACGTATGCCATGCTTCGTTATTATTAAAGAAGTTACGATAACCGCTTTGATAATTCGCATAATCCGCACTACCGTTAGGTGTGGTGTTATTATCCTTGTTTACAATATCTTCATATGAAGCAGTACCTGTGCCTTGATTTGCAACGGAAAAATCAAATGATACGCGATAGTTAGTATTAGGCTTTATATTTTTTATAGGAGCACTAAATGAAATCACGTTTTCATAATTAGTTTTTTGAGATTGGACATCTGTGATATTTGCTGTTAAAAATTTTTTCGTGCTATTATAACCCATATATAGGGGCGATGCCTGCATTGTAAGGCTATCATAGGTTCCGTTTGTAACAAACGTACCTCTCGCACGGTTATGTCTTGTAAGTCCTGAGGTTGCCACTCCCACTCCATCATAGGGGCTTGCCGTTTTCGTATTATTCTCGGTAGGCAATATCGCATTATTTACGTATTGCGTATTCATAAACTCAAAATACGGCTTAGAGGAATCTATGGGATTATTTTTTTCAATAGAAATATCAGTTAGATTAAGCGTATAATTTTTAGTGGCATTAAGTCCTGTAAAGTCCCACGTCCATATAACAAATCCGAAATTATCAACGTCGGATTGCTCAACGCTATAGCTAAGTTCAACTGTTTCTGTACGGTAGGGCGCCAAGGTCTTCCACTGATAATGGTCCTTTGCATCAAAAACGTTCTTAGCATCATAGCTTATTCTTGTTCCGTATGCATATCCGTTATCAGTAGCATCGTCGGGCGACATTGAATAAATAAGATTTGAGGTAAGCGCCGCAGTCCTTAAATCGGTAACGTTTTCTTCTAAAATAAAATACGCAGGACTTAAAACCTGACAACCAACGGGAGCATCTAAATTTCGTATATAATACTCCGATGCGTCCCCCCTTAAAATATTAACGGTAAATTTTAAGGTATAATAACCGCTTTCATCTACGGGAATTGCTATACGGTAAAGCGTGTTCACTGTACTACTAAACGTCTGTATTCCCTGAGAAATGCTTGCAGTATTCTTATACGAGCCGGTTATTCCGCTTGAATTTAAATTATCCTTTAAATAATACGAAAATGCTAAATCGGGAACAACCTCAAAATCGAGAGATTTAGACAATGTTTTATATAATTTTGCACTAACGCTACCGAGCATCGTTGATATCATTATTGACGTAACGAGCAATAATGAAATAACGCTCATTAGCACTATTTTTAAGGTAAGCCTTGCTTTTTTCAAGGTGTTTTCCTCCTTAAGCTTATATATTTTAAACCACGTCAAGCGTGTTCACAAAATCTTTACATATTATATAATACTTTATTATAGCTCAAATGTCAATAGATTTAACAGTTTTTTAATATAATTATATTATATTTAATATAAAAAACGGAGATTTTGTTCTCCGTTTTTTAATATCAATACGTATAAACCTTTTCGCATTTTGTTTTTATAAATGCAATAAATTCCTCTTGCTGAGCTTCTGCTTCGAATGCCGAAAAGGGCAAAATATAGCCCGATACATTGCTAACATGAAGATATATAACCTTATCGGAGGCATCAGAAACAATGCTGACCTTTTCTATAGCGGAATATTTTACCTCACTTTTGTTGTAGAGCGTTGTTTCAATAAAATACTCATCTCTAAATTCTATTTCGGAATACTCTGAAAAGGGTAATTTTCCCTTTTTCTTTATAGCCTTTATATTTCCCTTTATTATGCCCTTCCAAAAGGCTTTTAGAAATACCTGAAACAATACAAGTAAAATTACGTACGGTATTATTCCAATGAACGCAGATGATGAAAAGCCTCCTCCGATTAACGAAACGACTATAGCCACGAGATAAATAGCAGTTATCAAAATTCTAATTTTAAGTATATCCTTTTTGCCGTAGGGAGATTTAAACGCCCAAAAAAGATTCATATTTAAATAATCGGTTTCGCTTAAATTAAATTTCAGCTTTAAATCCATCGCAATTTCTCCTTAGTTTTACAATATTTTTATTAAATAATCAAACAATATCTCCCACGGCTTCATAAGCAACACTGCGCCTACAATAGCAAATATGCCTTGCGCACACCACATTTTTCTCGTATAGCCAAGGCGTTCGGATTTTATAAAATTCAAAAGAAATATCGCTACCATTGCAAGTAGCGCCAAAATTCCAGCTATTATGCAAAGCGGAAAAAATATTGGCTCTGCCGACATTGGTTCATCAAGCAATATTCCGAAAGTTAATCCAAGAAAATATAAAAGGCATTCTATAATAAGACTTAAAAGAATTGCATAGGAAAGCGTGAATGATATAATGCAAAAATATTTTTTCATAGGCATAGACCTCTCTTATTACGATTGTATCATCAATTTACCGGTTTGTCAATACCTTTCAACCTTTTGTGGGAATTTTCGAGAAAAATCTCTCAAATTCCATTTTTATGTGTGTTTTTTACATCTGAATGACTCAGCCCTTACCACACCTATTACTTCTTACCTTTTACCTATTACTTACCAAAAAATCCTGCATTTTTAAGTAATAGTGAAGAAGTAAGAGGTAAAAAGTAAAAATCCCGCACTTTTGTGCAGGATTTTTTGGAGGCGCCACCCGGAATCGAACCGGGGATAGAGGTGTTGCAGACCTTTGCCTTACCGCTTGGCCATAGCGCCTTATTATATTTACAAACGGGCTATTGAATTTAGATGCAGAAGTCGTGATCTTCATTTCGTCGACGTACCTTGTACGGCAGAGATGAAGAGCGCGACTAAAAAACACACATAAATTGAAATTCGCAAGAATTTCCACCTTAGAATTTTTACCAAAACCCGCCCTTACATCCTAAAGGATAGCAAAAGCGGGCTTCGATAACTATTCATCGTGTGTTTTTGGTCTGCGCTAAATGCAATGACCGTTTTTTGGAGCGGATTACGGGGCTCGAACCCGCCACCTTCGCCTTGGCAAGGCGACGCTCTACCAAATGAGCTAAATCCGCATTGGTGCCTCCGGTCGGAATCGAACCAACGACACGAGGATTTTCAGTCCTCTGCTCTACCAACTGAGCTACAGAGGCATACAGCT